>JBIOUT010000071.1:0-13440 GCA_044867365.1 Candidatus Eiseniibacteriota bacterium
CCTGCCCATGCGGAAGGGCCGGTGGAAGCATTCGGGATCGAGTCGGGCGGAGGCGGCGAGAAGATCATCGGCCTCCTCGTACTTTCCGCGGCGCTCGACGATCACCGACAGCCAGTAGCAGGCTTCAGGAAGCTCGGGATCGTTCTGGATCACGGCGCGGAGAATCGCTTCCGCTTTCCTCTCTTCGCCGAGGAAGAGGAGGGTCCTGGCCTCGTAGGTGCGGACCAAAGGATCTTCAGGCGAGCGCCTGCTCGCCTCGCGCAAGTAATCGATGGCGCGCCGGTAGGCCCCGAGCTCGTGGAAAGCGACCCCCGCGATGAAGTAGCCCTCGAAGTCGTGAGGCTCGAATCCGATGGCCTCACGGGCAAGCTCGATCGCGCGCTCGAACTCCTCCTCGTCCAACGCATCGTGCGATTGGTTGATCAAAGTCTCGTAGCGCTCGTCATCCGCCGGGGACATCACTCACCTCCGAAGATCGAGCCTTGCAGAGGGGATGCGGACGGTCAAGACGTTTCGAAATCGGGCGGCGCTCAGGAAAGTGTGCGCAGGCATTCTGCTACGATCACGAGCCATGAGCACCCTGCAGCCGTCCCGCACCCGGTCACAGCGGGCCGCCGCCCTGCCCGGGCCGCGCTCGCGCGCCCTCCTCGAGCGGCTCGCCCGGGTCGAGAATCCGGGGGTGACCGCGATCGGCGACCGCTTCCCGGTCGTTTGGGAGCGAGCCCGCGGCACTCGAGTGTGGGATGCGGATGGGAACGAGTATCTCGATCTTGCCGCCGGTTTCGGTGTGCTTGCCCTCGGACATGCGCACCCGGCGGTGGTCGAGGCGGTGGAACGGCAGGCGGCCCGGCTCCCCCATGCCATGGGCGACATCCATCCGGCCCGAATCAAGATCGAGCTCCTCGAGCGCCTCGCCGCCCTCTGTCCCGGGGATCTCGGAGTCTCGCATCTCGGGCTCAACGGCGCCGACGCGGTCGAGACCGCGCTCAAGACCGCCGTTCTCTCGACCGGGCGCACCGGGGTCCTCGCCTTCGCCGGCGCCTACCATGGGCTCTCCTACGGTGCGCTGCCGCTTGCCGGGCGCGCCGACTTCCGCCGGCCGTTCGCGGCGCAGCTCGCCGCACATGTCCACCGGGCTCCCTGGGTCGGCCCAGAGCACGCTGATTTCTGCGCCATAACGTCGAAACTTGCGTCGGGTGATATTGGGGCGGCCATCGTCGAGCCGGTGCAGGGCCGGGGCGGAATACGCCCCGCGCCCGCCGGACTGCTCAAGGCTCTCGCCGATCTCTGCCGCCGCCACGGCGCCCTCCTCATCGTCGATGAGATCTTGACCGGGCTCGGGCGCACCGGTCGCTGGTTCGCGATCGAGGAGGAAGGAGTGGTTCCCGACCTGCTCCTGATCGGAAAGTCGCTCGGCGGCGGCTTGCCGCTCTCGGCGGCGGTGGGCACCCCCGAGGCGATGTCCGCCTGGCGGCAAGGATCGGATGAGGCGCTCCATACCGCCACTTTCCTCGGCCATCCGCTGGCCGCGGCCGCGGCGCTTGCGCTTCTCGATACGATCGAAGCCGAAGGTCTCGTCGCGCGCGCCGCCGAGCTCGGCCGTTTCCTCGGCGCCGAACTCGACTCGGCGCTCGCCGGAGATCCGGGAGTCGCCGAGACACGCGGGCGAGGGCTCCTGCGAGGCGTCGTCCTCCGCCATCCGGGGAGCGGCGAGCCGGACGGGACACGTGCTCGCCGTGTCCTCGAGGAGCTGCTGGCGCGGGGCGTCCTCGTGCTCCAGGGCGGCGAAAGTGGCGAGGTGATCGAGCTCATGCCGCCGCTCATCATCGGCGAGGAGGAGCTCGAGCAAGGAATCTCGACCCTGGCGCAAGTGCTCGGCGATCTGCCGCCAGGTGAATCGGAACGTCATCCTGCGTGATGTCGCGCCAACCGGGGAAATGCAGCCGATGAATGCCGATGCATGTCGATGAATGCCGAACGGCGCGAGGCGGCTGACCTCGACCGCCGGATCCTCGCCTTGCTGCAATCGACCGGAGCCGTCTGGCACGCCGACCCCGATCTCCTCGACGATCTTCTCCTCGATGTCTTCGCCTATCAGGCGCGGTGGAACCCGTTCTACGGGCGTTACGCTGCGGAGCGCGGCGCGACTCCCGGTCGCCTGTCGAGCTGGCAGGAGATCCCGCCGGTTCCGGCACGGGCGTTCGGACGGCTGAGAATGGCGACCTTCGCCGGAGAGGCGGTCCGCTCCTTCCGCTCGAGCGGCACGAGCGGCGGCCCACGCGCGGTCCTCGAGCTCGACACGCTCGATCTCTATGATGCCGCACTCTATCCCGCCTTTGTCCGCCATCTCCTTCCCGATCGGGCGGCGCTCTCCTGGGTGGCGCTCCTCCCCGATCCCGAGGAGGCCCGCGACTCCTCGCTCGCCTACATGATCGGTTCAGCGGCTCGACGAACCGGCGCCGCGCCGAGTTATTGGGTGCGGGAGGGCGCACTCGACATCGCGGGGGCGCGCTCCACCCTGGCGGCACTGGCGCGCGCTCGCGAGCCCGTCCTCCTCCTCGGCACCGCGATTGCGCTCCTCGCCATTACCGATGCCCTGGCCGCCGAAAAAGCACGCATCGCGCTCGCCCCCGGCTCGCGAGTCATGGAGACGGGCGGGTTCAAGGGGCTACGGCGAACGGTCGAGCGGCAGGCGCTCTACCACGCGATCAGCGGGCGACTTGAGATCCCGATGACTTCGATCGTCGGCGAGTACGGAATGACCGAAATGGTGAGTCAGTTCTACGACACGACGCTGTGCGACACGATGACGCAAGCGAACGCCGTGACCGGCGACGATGTGTCCTCCCGGGCGATGGAGCCGCCCCCCTGGGTCCGAAGCCTCGTCCTCGACCCCAACACTCTCGAGCCGGTCGGCTACGGCGAAGAAGGCGTCCTTCTGCACTTCGATCCTGCAGCCCGCTCGAGCGCGGTCGCTCTTCTCACCGAAGACCGCGGCCGCAGGCGTGGCAGCGGCTTCGAGCTCCGCGGGCGGATGCCGGGAGCGGAGGCGCGTGGTTGCTCGCTTGCTCTCGACGAAATTCTGCGGCTTGGCGCCGATTCCTGAGGCGACGTGATGGAGGCAGAGGCGCCGTCCGCCTACTCTTTGCCTCCGGGGATCGAGCCTCGGAGCACCCGCGTCGTCGAGGTTGGCGGGGAAGCAGTGCGGATCCCCGAGCTCGAGCCCAAAGATATCGCCGCGATCGCGGGTGATCTCATCCAAAGCGCTGTTCGGAAACCCGCTCACTCTCGGGAATCGCTCGTCCACGTTCTCGGAGAAGTCGCGCGGAGCTGGCTCGACTCGACGTCGCCCGATCGACGAGAGGCCGAGCGCTTGCTCCCGTCGATTACCGGTTTCGCCGCCGGCATGGTCGGCGAGGCGCTCGACCGACTCTTCCACGCCGTCGATCAACCGGCCATCGAGACTCTCCTCAGCGCCGAGGCCGATGCCCTTCGCCGCGGCGGGCCGCCGCTCATCGTTCTCTTCGCCGCCGGCACTGTCTTCCCACCGGCGATTGTCGGCGGTACCGCCGCCCTCCTCCTCGGCTCCGCAGTCCTCATCAAGCCGGCGAGCGCCGAGCCGCTTCTCGCATCTCTCTGGGCCCGGTCGATCGCGCGCTTCGATGCCGAGATCGCCCGGCGGGTCGCCGTTCTCCCCTGGCCGCGCAGTCGTCTCGACCTCACCGCCCCCGCACTCGCCGCCGCCGGCGCCATCCTGGTCCACGGCGACGACGGATCGATCGCTTCGATACGCGATGCGGCGCCGCCTGGAGCCCACCTCATCGCCCACGGACACCGGGTTTCGGCGGCGATCCTCGGTTCCCCGGCGCTCGCCGCCGATCCGGCGAGTCTCGCCCGCGGACTTGCCGGCGACGTGGCGCTCTACGATCAAGAAGGCTGCCTCTCACCCCATACCGTGTTCATCGAAGAGACGGATGAGCTCGACACCCGCGCCTTTGCCGATCTCCTTGCCGCCGAGCTTGCTCGTCTGCAACGGACATGGCCGCGCGCTCGGCTCGCTCCGGCCGCAGCCTCCTCGCTCCGACAGTTCCTGCTCACCGCCGAGCTCGAGGGCAGGACGATTCTCGGTGGGATCGACGCGGGCTGGGCGATGGTGGTGGGTTCGCGAGCGGGCCAAGATTCCCGGATGAACCGTGAACCACGATTCGAGTTCTCGCCGCTCTGCCGTACCGTGATTCTCGAACCGGTGAGGGATGTCGCCGAGGCGATGGGGGCGCTGGCCGCGGTCCGGGATCGCTTGCAAGCGGTGGGAATCGCGCTACCGGCGCGTGTACGGCTCGATCTTGCCCGGCGGCTCGGCCTCTACGACGATGTCAGGTCGAACCCCGACTGGGCGCCGAGGGTGAGGCTATGTGCCGTGGGCGGTATGCAGAGTCCGCCTATTCACTGGCCGGCGGATGGCCAGCGGGTTCTCGGCTCCCTCTGTCCGCCCCGCTCGTGAGCAGCGGCCGTTGCGGGTTGCGGAGCGCAATTAAGGGCTATCGCTGGCGCGCGAGCCGGTTGCCCGTGCCCCCTTGACCGCGGCAAGCACCTGATCGAGGAGCGCCTGCGAATAAAGCTTTCCAACTTGTTCGCGCCACACGCGCCGCCCGATCTCGGCGAAGGCGGTGACCCGTGCCGGATCGGGAGTGATGATCTGGATCCCCCGCTGCTTCATCACCTGGATCGATTTCTCGTTCTCGGAGCGCGTGCTCTCGATCAACCGGCGGAAACAAGGGGATGCGGCGGCGCGCACCTTCTCCCGGTCGGCGGCGTCGATTGCTTCCCAGGCACGGCGGTCGATGACCACTGCGCCCGTCGCATGAGTGATCCGAAGGTCGGTCATGTTGCTGATGCGGGTGAACCACTGGAGCGCAATGCAGGCGAGCGGTGAGCAGTAGACGCCGTTGATCAGCTTGGTGTCGAGGGCGGTGATGACATCGGTCGGCGCCAGTGGAATCGGCGAGATGCCGTAGGCGGAGAAGAGAGCGCCCGCCAGCGGATCGCCCTCGTAGAGCCACATCTTGACCTGTTTCAGATCATCGGGCGACTTGACCGGCCGATCGGTGAACAGATAGATGAATCCGAGCTCGGCCCATCCGAGGAGCACATACCCCTTCTCCTCGAAGATCCGCTCCAGGGTCGGATCGATCTTGGCGTGAACGGCGTCGACTTCGGCCGAATTCTCGAATAGGAAGGGCAGCTCCAGCACCCGGAGCGGCGGCGCGATCTCGCCCAATCCTTGGCCGCTGAAGCCGCCGCCCTGGAGCTGTCCAAGGCGGATCTTCTTCAACGCCACGAGCTCGTCCCCCTGCACTCCCCCCGGATAGAACTTGAACCCCACCCGATTGTCGGTTGCCGTGCGCACCGCGGCGTCCATGTCGCGCATGACCTTCATCCAGGTCGAGCCTTCGGGGGCGAGGGTGCCGAGCTTGATCTCGTGCTGAGGACGGGGGCGGCGCGGTGCGGCGCCGGGGCCCTCGGCGAGGGCGGGCGCCGCCGCGATCAGCGCGGCGAGAAGAAAGGCGAAGCGCAAGGCCATTGGCTCTCGAATCGATCTCATGTCGTAGAAACTCCCGAAGTCGTTGAACGGCGAGCGACCCTCAGAACATATCGTCCTTCGCCGCCTGGAGGTCGCGTGCTTTCCTCTGCGCCACCGCATTGAGGAGCCGGATATCCGGCGCCGATTCGAGTGAGGCCTCGAGCACCCCGGCGAGCAATCGGTCGAAGAGCTCGCCATCGAGTCGCGCCCGCGCGATGTAACGAGCTTCGAACACCGGAGCCAGGAGCAACTTCCCCTCCCCCACCTCCGCAGCGCGAGCAAAATGCTCCTGAGCGCGATCGAGATTGCCGCCGAGGAGCGGTGGCCGCGCCGCCTGGAAGGTGCCGAGGAGGAGATGGGGCATGCCGTAGAGATAGCCGCCATCGAGCTCGACCGCCCGATCGAGGAGAGATTCGATGACCGGCAGATCGGCGATCGCCTCCGGTTGCTCGAGGCTCAAGTTGGCCCAGCCCGCCCAGGCGGCAGCAGTCCACAGGAGAGCCGGCACATCGTCGCGGTCGAGGCGAGAGAGCGCCGCGCGCACCGCCTCGGGGCGACCCGAGGTGAACGCCCGCTCGAGTTTGCGGTGATGAGACAGCGCCCGGCGCCCGTAATCGCGGCCGTTGGCATAGAGCGATGCCGCCCGCCCAGGGTCCTGATCCTCGACGAAGGCGAAGGCGTAGCTGAAATAGAGCCGCGCTGCCAGTACCAGAAGATCCGGACGCGGATCGGTGCGGATGAGCCCGTCGACCAGGATCAAGTTGGCGGGCATTCCGCTCTCGATCAGGGCGAGATCGGACATGCTCTGTCCGGCGGCGACCGATTCCTCGAGGATGGGCTCCATCGAGCGCACCGCGAGCTTGCTCATCGAGCAACCCGAAGTGGCCAGGGCGAGAAGGAGAGGAGTGGCGGGTGAGAGGCGCGTCATCGACATCCTGTCGGGGCACGAGCGCGGGGACGTTACGAGCCACACCTGCGCCTGTCAACCGCTCGCCGCCCGCCCCGGGATCAACGCTGGCAGCGGCTGCAATAGAAGGTGCTTCTCCCCGACTGGACGATGCGCCGGATCCGCCGCCCACATTGCCGGCAAGGCTCGCCGGCTCGCCCGTACACCTTGAGCTCCACCTGATGCAGGCCGAGTCGACCTTCGCCGTCTCGATAATCGTTGAGGCTCGTGCCGCGGTCGGCGAGCGAAGCGGTAAGGACCTCGCGCACCGCCCCCAGCAATCGGCCCCATCGCTCGAGCCCCAGCCGATCGGCCGGGGTGCGCGGATCGACGCCGGCCGAGTAGAGCGACTCGCAGGCATAGATGTTGCCAACCCCAGCCATGAGTCGAGCATCGAGGAGAACGCTCTTGATCGGCGCCTTCCGGCCGCGGGTGCGGTCGCGCAAGACCGCGGCGTCGAGACCCGTTTCGCCAATGGGCTCGGGTCCGATATGGCGAAGAAGCGGCGAGCGGGCGAGCTCCGCTGCCTTGAGCACGACACAGAGGCCGAATCTCCGCGGATCGCGCAGCCGGAGCTCTTCCGATCCACGATCGGGATGCGGCGACAGCCGGAAGAGGACATGGTCGTGAGGGTCGAGAGGATGGGTCGAGGGAACAACGGTGATTCGCCCGGACATGCCGAGATGGACGACCAGGACCTCGCCTCCTTCCATCTCGATGAGCAGGTATTTGGCCCGCCGCCCGAGCCCGGTGATCCGGCGCCCCTCGACCCGGTGGGCGAGCACTCGAGGTTGTACCGGGACGCGGAGGTCGCGGTTCCGTACCACCGTCTTGATGACCTGCCGCCCGAGGAGTTGCGGGCTCAGCGTTCGGCGAATGGTTTCGACTTCCGGCAGCTCAGGCATGCGCCGATCCTAGCATGCGCGGAGTGGATTTCTCGGCGCAGCGGCACGACGTCGACGGACTCGACTCTCAGGACTAGAATCCCGCCGGTGACCGCGAACGACAAAGGCCGGGCGAATGCGTTTCGTGAGCCATCTCACGAGACCTTGACGGCGAGAGCACGCCGTCCTCTCGTGCTGCATTTCTTCGGCGTCGCCCAGCTCGGCGGCTCGGAGCTCGGCGCGCTCGAGCTCATTCGGCGGCAGCCGGACTTCCAGCATCAGACGCTCTTCCTCGAGCGACCCGGCCCGGCGATGGCTCTCTACGCCGAAGCCGGTTTCCCGGTGGCAAGTCTCGCCCTCGGCCGCGCCGGCCCGCTTCCCGCTTTCCAACGCCTGCGCTCTCACCTCGCGCGCATCCGGCCCGATCTCGTCCACGCTTACGGCCTCCGCCCGAGCCTCCTCGTGCGGATCCTGCCCCGCCGTCCGGTGCTCGTGCAGCGGATCGCCTCGGTCGACGCTCATCGCCCGGGTTGGCAGGCCTTCCTCGATCGCTGGACCGCCAGGCGGGTCGATCGCTACATCGCTAACTCCGAAGCCGGGGCTCGCTTCTTGATCGACGAACGCGGCCTCGCCCATCCGCGAATCGAAGTCATCCTCAACGGCATCGAGGTCGAGACCTTCGCCGCCGCCGCAACCACCCGCCGGCGGGCCGTGCGCTCCGCCCTCCAGATCGATCCGGCGACCGCGGTTGTCCTCACCGTCGCCAACCTGCGCCCGCCCAAGGGGCTCGACACCCTGGTCGCCGGCGCGGCGAAACTCGATGCGATGCGCTCGGCCGGCGATCGGCTCCTCTGGCTCATCGCCGGCGAAGGACCGCTCGCCGAATCACTGCAGCGCGATCTCGAGCAACACGGCCTCGGCAATCGCTTTCGCCTCCTCGGTTTCCGGCGCGATATTCCCGATCTCCTCGCCGCCGCCGACATCTTCTGTCTGACCTCGCGGCGCGAGGGCATGCCGGTCTCGATCCTCGAGGCGATGGCGGGCGGCCGCCCGGTGGTCGCGACCGACGTCGGCGGAGTGCGGGAGCTCGTGGTCGACGGCGAGACCGGGCTAATCGTGCCGCCCGGCGATCCCGAGGCGCTGGCTCATGCCCTCGCCGAGCTTCTCGCCGATCCGGAGCGGCGGGCGAGGCTGGGAGCAGCAGGACAAACACGGGCGCGCTCCCGCCACACCATCGAGCGTGCGGCGGAGGCGACCACTCGGGTCTACAACCAGGCGCTGGCGGAGAGAAAAGAACCCCGGATCAACCGAAGCGGCCGGTGACGTAGTCCTCGGTGTGCTTGTTCTCGGGGTTGGTGAAGATGCGCTGGGTGGGACCCATCTCGATCAACTTGCCGAGATAGAAATAAGCGGTCGTGTCGGCCACCCGTGCCGCCTGCTGCATGTTGTGGGTGACGATGACGATCGTGTAATGCCGCTTAAGCTCGCGAATCAGCTCCTCGATGCGCGTCCGGCTCGTCATCCACGATCAGGATCTTCGCCATCAGCTGACGACCTCGCGCGCCGCGTTTCGACGGCCAATCGAATGGCCAAGAGGCTCATTCTCTCGCATGACTCTACATCGCTAACGCATCTTGACAGCGAGCCCGCGACGTCGTATGATCCTCCCGGTTGCAGTATCTCACGGCCCAGCGGGGCCGTGCCCGAGTCAAAAGCCCCTGTGCTGCGACCTCCGTTTGCGGCCAACGGAGGAAGCGCGCAGGGGCTTTTCCTTGCTCCGGCCCGAGCCCAAGCCGGACCCGCCTTCCATCCCACCCTCCGCTGCCTCTTGGCTCGGGCCGACCGCACCCACACCTTCCTCTACGGGCGCATCCGGGCCCGCACCTTCCGGTCTCGGCCGCATCCCCGCCGACACCTTCCCGCGCCCCTAAACGGCTAGGTTTTCTTGGCGAAGCCCAAGTTCACAGTTGAGTCAAGTTTCATGCTGCCACCAATCCTTCTTCGATGAAAGTTTCGAGCGCCCGCTCGAATCGGCGCCACTGAGTGGCGAGGGCGCTGCGGCGGGCGACATGGGGTAGACGAAGATCGAGGACGGCCAGTCCGGGAGCGAGCAAGCGGCCATAGGTTTTCGTGAACAGTACGGCCACGCGCCGGCCCATGCTCGTGAGCTGATAGCGCTGAGATCGGGGGAGCTTGATAATGAGTCCCTTTCGTCTCAGGCGCCGGAGATCATAGGTAGCCTGACGCGAACTGTAGGGCGCGTTCATGAGCGCGGCCACGCGTTCGACCAGCTGACCGTTGGTGAACCCAGCGACGAGATGGCAGAAGCCGACGAGACTCGCCAGGAGTGCCATCACTCTCGGATCGCCGAAGCGAAGTCCCGGGGCTTGAAGACCGTCTTCGGTGGCGGACGGTCGGGTCACCTGGTGAAAGGTGGCCACGTCGGGGGCTGGCTGTGCGTCCGCAGCTTCGGCATCACATAGACGCCGGTTGGCCGATTCGCCAACTGCCCGCAGGGCGTACCAGTTCTTAGCGCAGACTCGCCGGCCGATCCCGAAGTCGCGGGTATCACAGATCACGGTCTCGGTGCGCAGCGCGCGGCTCTCCTTGAAGTACTGCTTGATCCGCGATGACTTGTAGTAGCAGGAGAGAATCGGATCCACCCCTCGGGTCAGCACCCGGGTGCGGAACATGCCCGGTGTTCGCCGGCTGACCGAGCGGTTGAAGATTAATGCGATCTCATTCGGCCGACCGATGTCCAGATGGTCGCGGATCACACCTTCGAACCAGGCCCGACCCGCCGGAGGGCGTCGAACACGCAGGTCTCGGAGACTTCGAGCTGCCGGAAGGCGAGCTCGTAGACGTACCCGGCCTTGAGATCCGCCTGGGTGAACGGAGATGGGAGCCGGTTGAACCAACGCCAGAAGAAGCTCCGCACCGCGGCCGGCCCCAGCCGATCGCAAATTCTCTGCAACTCCGCGGGGTCCTTGCAGGAGCGGAAGCCGTTGTCGAGCGCCTCGTAGGCGATTCCACTCTTCTCGAGCTGTCTCTTGGCCCATTCGTGGCCATTGAGCCAAATCCAAATCGGGTAGGGAGCGTAGGCGTTCGTTTTCCAAAAGGCGCCGCCCCACTCAGGATCCCAGAGGTAGAAATAGAAGTGGTTGATGTAAGCCATCTGTCGGCCCCATTCCATGTGAGGATGGGCCGCCTTCTCTTGGCCCCTCGCTCTCCAGGATCGCCAGATCGAGGCTCTCTCCTGGGCCACTCCAATCAGCACCACCCGTCCGCTGCCTCCTTCACGAGCGACTGCTTCAAGGAAAGGACGCGCCACCTCCTCTTTCTTCTGCCCCTTCTTGAAGTGGACCACCGGGATGCTGTTCTTCTTGGCGAACTCCCGCACGGCCCGAACGTAGGCGTCGCCGATCTGACCGAAGGCTGCGGACGAGGGGATCTTGAACCTTCTCTGCCAGCGCAGGAAGATGCAGACCTGCCCCACCGATTGGAGCTTGGGCACGTAGGCCTGCAGGAAGATCCGATCAAGGGAGCGGCACTTGAGTGTCACGTGGTCCCTAAGTAGAGTGGAGTAGTCGGTCATGGCGAACCTCCGAGTCTTTGCATACCCGAAGGTTACCAAGCCGACGACGGGACTGGGGTCTCCTCCGAGGCCCCTTCCCTTATCCCTCCCTCTTTCTTGGCGGTATGAGGTCGCTCGCTAGAACTTGTACCGGTTTCGTGACCTGACCGCTACATTCCGGCCCCAAGGTCCGGCCGTCGGAAGGCGGCGAAAGCACTCCCGCCTCGTTGCCGATCGGCCTCCGCCAGTGAGGCGCCAACCCGGGAGGTTCTCATGCTGAGGATTCGGGGTACGTTGGTCGCGCTCATCGGGATTTGGGCTCTGACCGCCCTCTTCCCGGCGAGCGCTGGGGCAGGGGCCGGCGCCACCGCCGGTTACGCCGACAAGTCGCTCGGGATCGAAGGTTTCGCTCAGATGCGCTGGCAGTGGGACCACCGTGGTGCGATCGGCACAACCACGGATGAGAACGACAACTTTTTCCGCCTGCGGCGACTCCGTCTGCGTGCCACCGCCGACTGGAACAAGTACTTCAGAGTGCGCCTGCAACTCGCTCTCCAGGAGCTGGCCAAGGGCAACGTTTCCGGCCAGGTGCTCGAGGATGCGTTCGTTCGCATCAAGCGCTCCGATGCGATCGAGTTCAACTTCGGCCAGTACAAAATGCCGATCAGCCGTGAGGAGCTCCGCTCATCCTCCGAACAGCTTGTCATCGACCGGAGCCCGATCGTCAACGATAACTTCGCTCGCAGTCAATGGATTTCACGCGACATCGGCCTCATGTTCAACGGCAACCTTTACGGACATGATGTACCGATCGAATACTTCTTCGGAGCGTGGAATGGCGAGGGGCGCAATCGCCCCGCCGACTTCAGGGATCCCAACGACGCCAAGATCTTCGGGGGTAGAGTCGAGTACTCGTTCCTTCCCGGCTTCAAGATCGCCGCGAGCGCACTTGGCGACCCCATCCTCGGCGGAGGCGGGAAGTACACCTTCGGCGATTCCTCGTTCACCATCCCCTCGTCCCGCGATTACAGCGAGATGGCGAAGGTGTGGAACGTGGACGGCAATTTCACCCGCACCACCCCCGGGAAGCGGCTGGTGATCGAGGGGGAGATCCTCCAGGGAACCAACACCCGGGTTTTCACCAACGCGATGGCCGCTGCACTCCGTGACACTCTTTCCCCCGCACTCCCCAAACCCAGCGACGAGGGTTTCACTCAGCGTGGAATGCAAGTCTCTGGTCAGCTCCTCTTCCACACCACTGCCGCCCCCCTGACCGGCTGGGAGATCGGCACCCGGATGGGACAGTTCGATCCCAACACCGGTTCCGATGACAACGCCATCACCGAGATCGCGGTGGCGCTCGGCCTCCACTTCCTCGACGATCCCGAGATCAACAAGGACCGCCTGCAGTTCGAGTACACCAACCTGAACTACGAGCTCGGGACCCGGGACAACGACTGGAGCTTCAAGGCCCAGTGGCAGGTGAGGTACTAGCGCTTTCCTTCTTCGGGTGAGCGCTTGTTCGCTTCGCTGTCGGCGCCGTCGCCGCGGTGGCGCCAGAGAAGCGCCCCGAAACCGCCGAGGATTCCCAGGGCGGGAGCGAGGAGAACGAGAACCGCCGTGACGAAGGTGCGGTAGGCTGCGCCCGGCTTCGTTCCGGCGTACTCGGCCGCCTTCCCGCACATCGGGCACTGGGCAAGCGCAATATCGCCGTTGAAGACGAGGATCGCGGCGCAGGCGAGACCTACGGTCAGGGCAACCGCCAAACGGCGCGGGCTCGCGGTCATTTCCGCTTCGCCTCCGATCAGCCCGTCCTACTCCTCAACGATAGATCGCCATCTGACCCAGGCGGGCGCTGTCGGGGAAGAAGGCGTTGAGGAGGAGAATGGTGCACACCATCGCCGGCACCAGGGTGAATACCAGATTCAAGCGCTCGAACTTGAGATGCATGAAGTAAGCGACGATGAGCGCTGCCTTCATGATGCTCATTCCCATCAAGCAGATGAGCATGATGTGGAGCGGCACCCTCTCATAGGCGAGAAAGACCTCGAACAGGGTCAGCCCCAAGAGCCAGAGCCAGACCCAGTACATGACCCGGATGCCGGCGGGAGCGTGAGCATCTGCATGTGCCGCTGCCATCAGTGTCCCTTTCCCTGAAAGGCCGACATGAGATAGACCAGCGGGAAGATGAACATCCAGACCAGATCGACGAAGTGCCAGTAGAGTCCGCTGATCTCCACGTTCTCGACTTCGTTTAGATCCCCCGGCTTGGCCGCCCAGCGAGCGGCGATGACTCCCAGATAAGCCACTCCGGTCAACACATGAAACATGTGCATGCCGGTGAGGGTGAAGAAGGTTCCGCCGAACATGGGGTCGCCCCACGGGTTGTGGCGGGGAGTCATTCCTTCTTCGATGAGGAGCCGCCATTCGTTGCCGTGCAGGACGAGGAAGGCGA
>JBIOUT010000072.1:0-10440 GCA_044867365.1 Candidatus Eiseniibacteriota bacterium
CGTCGTCGGCGAGAAGAGCCACGCACAAGCCCTCGGAGTTGATGCCGTCGAGGGCTCCACCGACGAGATCGTAAGCACAGACAGCGAGCGACGCGTAGCCCTTGTCCGGGTAGAGCTCGAGAACATATGGGCGTGACGTCGCCGCAGGCTCCCCCGGCCCAGGCTCCCGGCCGTCGAGCGTGCCGGTAGAGAAATCGTAGTTGCGGCTCAAGATGCCTTGGCCGATGGAGGTGAATCGCGGTGGATAGAAAACGACCGAGCACCCCATGGGTCCGAGGTTGTACATGAGGCCGCTGAAGTCGACGCCGCCGTTCTCGGGGTCGGCGCCATAAAGGGCGGCCACCCCCTGCATTCTCTGATAATGAACGGGGAAGTTCCGCGCCATGTAGTTCTTGAGCACCTTGAGCTTCAATCGCTCCGCGTCCGGAGGTTGAGCGAGCCTCACCCCATGCTGGTCACGAGCGATCTCGGCCAGCTTCTTGCCGATGTCGAAATTGGAACCGCGAAGCACGAGGTGCTTGACCTGCATGAAGTCGGCAGGACCACCGGCGACCACTTGCTCCTGGAAGCCAATGAGCCCCGGTGCGGTGCTCTGGGGGTCTCCGGCGGGTGTGGTGAGAACGATCTGGAGAAGAAGAGCCAGAGCGGCAACGAGCTTCATCATCGACCTCCGGCGGCCGCACTGGGGGCGCGTCTACATTATCACGACATCACGACGGCTGAGCGATCGGCTGAGCGTGGATTGTCGTTCCCACGACCCGGAAGCGGACCGGCAGGAAGCGCTCCACCACCCGCATGTTGGTTTCCGTGTGCTCGGTGATGGCGCTCGTCCGCACCACTCCGCCGGCCAGCCCGAGAAAGGGGATGATCTGATCCGCCATCCAGCGGTCGACTGCCGCGCCGCTCGCCCATTCCTGCTCGAGGAGCATTGCTGCTTCGGCGCCGACTCTTTCGGCCGGTTTGCCCCGCTCGCCGAGGGTGCAGACTCCGAGGATCGTGCGATCGGTGACGACGCGGGCGTGGACCGCGGTTCCGGTCGAGCGGGTGCGGGGATAGGAAAGGTGGGTCTCCGGCTCGCCCCAGTCGGGAGGAGCCTCCCGTTCGAACCCGGCGATCTGCCGCTCGGCAACCCGCGCCCGCGCGAGGTCATTCGAGGCGAGACTCCACACTTCGACTCGATCGAATGTTCCCGATGAGCTCAAGTCGATGGGCTCCCGTTGGGGCGTCCATCGTTGGGCGATGAGGCGCGCCTCGCCGCCGCCTTTCGGATACATGCCGCGGCGAATCACCTCGAACTTCACGCGGGCGCCGCGGCGGCGAAGGTGAGCGAGAAAGACGCCATCGCAGTAATCGGCAAGTGGGCTCCAGGGGACATCGGTGCCTCCGGTGATGGTGAGCGTGGTCGAACCCTGGGCGAAAAGGGCGATGGGAGCGACGACCTGTACGACGAGGGTGATGGCGCCGGCGGTGCGGATGTCGAAGCGATGGGGTCCGCCGCGGATCAGGCCCGGGCGAAAGGAAAGCTCAGTTGATCCCGGCTTGGCTCCCTCGACCGTCGCGCCGCACAAAGCGCGGGCAGCTTCCACCCCTGCCAGGTGCTGAGCGGCGAGGCCCGGACGCGGACGCCGGGCGCGGATTTGATGGATGCGGGTAGCTTGGCCGGTCAACGCCGAAAGAGCGAGGGCGGTGCGGACCACCTGCCCGCCGCCCTCGCCCAGGTTGCCGTCGATCGTGATCCAGTCCGCTTCTCGCTTCACAGCGATCTGCGAGTTTCTCCGATCTTCTTAGCCTTTCGGCGCGTCATTCGGTTAGGGCCTTCTCAATGCGACGGTCAGGCACGAGCCAGATGACGGCAACCAGGACATAGAGGCCACCCGCCAACCAAGCATTCTCAAACGCAAGGGCGATAGCTACGAGATAGATGACCACAGAGACCTTGCCCTTGAAGTCTCGACCCACGGCGCTCGCGAGGACGGAATCACTGCCGTGCAGGGCAATGAGCGTTCGAGTCAGGATGAAGTAGGCGATTGCCGCAAACAAGAGAACCACGCCGTACAAAGCAACCGGCCAGGGAGCAAAGGCGTTCTCCCCCATCCAAGCGGTGACGAAAGGGGTGAGGGAGAGCCAAAAGAGGAGATGCATATTCGCCCACAGGACGCGACCATCCACGTGCTTGACCGCCTGCAGGAGATGATGATGGTTGTTCCAATAGATGCCGAGGAAGACGAAGCTCAGCACGTAACTCAGCAGGACTGGAATCAGCGGAATGAGCGCTTTCACTTTGGGCTCATGCGGAACCTTCAATTCCAGCACCATGATGGTTATGATGATGGCCAGGACCCCATCGCTGAAGGCTTCCATGCGACCCTTGCTCATTGGCGACTCCACATGAAAATACGCTGCTCTCGAACGGCAACCTCCGGGCGCGCGGCGCTCTATCGCGCGGGTTATGGTGCGAGCCAGCCGAGGGGATCCATGGCGCTCGCTCCCCGCCGCACCTCGAAGTGGAGCATCGGCCCCTTGAGACTCCCGGTGTCGCCGCTGCGAGCGATCACCCCGCCCCCGGCCACCTGCTGTCCGGTGCTCACTAGTACATCCGAGAGGTGGGCGTAGAGGGTGTAATAGCCGCCGCCGTGATTGAGGATCACGCAGTTGCCGTAGCCGGTGAGCCAGTCGCGATAGTCGACCTTGCCGTCGGCGACCGCGTGCACCGCGGTCCCGGGCGCCGCTTCGATATCGATGCCGTTGTTCTGGGTGGCGGTCCCGAACTCGGGATGAGTCTGAAGCCCGTAGCGGCCGACGATCCGGCCGCGGGCCGGCCACGGCAGCCGGCCGCGGGCGCGGGCGAAGGGTCCGGACGGAGGCACGAACTCGGGCTCGGTCCGCCGCCGCCGCTCGAGGCGCTCGATGAGAGCCTGCAGGCGCTGCTCGGCCTGCTGGAGCTCCTGCGCCGCCCCTTCATGGGCCTGCGACTGCCGTCGCAAATTCGTCACTTGCGATTCGCGCTTCTGCTTGAGGTTGGCGATCCGGCGCTCTTCTCTCTGCTTCTCGAGCTCGATCTGTCGTAGTTCGGCATAGTTTCGTTCGACGGCGCTCTTGTCGGTGATGAGAGAGCGATGAGTTCCCGAGATCCGGTCGATGAGCCGCCGGTCTTCATCGGCGAGGCGAAGCATGAAATGCACGCGATTGAACAAATCGGGAAGCGAGCGTGACGAGAAGACGAACTCGAGCATCCGCGGGTTACCCGTCTTGTACATCTCACGCACCCGCTGCGCGAGGCGCGAGCGGGTGTCCTGGAGCTCGCCGCCGCGCGCCGATATTTCGAGCTCGAGCTGGCCGAGACGGGCGCGAATGGCCCGATCCTGCTCGGCCAGCTTCTTGAGATAGCGCTGAGTGGTCTCCAGCTGGCGGTCGGCGGCCTGAACATCCTCGAGCACCCGCTTCTCGCGACCGCGAAGCCTCTGAGCGGCTTCCTGTTCCTTCTGGATCTGGAACTTGAGCTCTTGCAGCTCCTGTCGCCGGCGTTCGATCTCCCGGTCCGGGGTTTCGCCTCCCTCGTCCTGAGCGCGAGCGGCGGGCACAGTAAAGAGCGGCCATGCTCCACCGCCGGCGCCCGAAATCATTAGAGCGATGGCCGCGAAGGTGGGCGCCCAGAGGTTGGTGCTGTGGCGCTTGCGGCGGGGCATGAACATCAGATGGAACGGCGGAGCGCCATCCCCAGCGATCCGAGGGCGCCGGCCAGTCCGAGAACCACAGCGAAGCCGAGGAAGCCGAGAAGCTGCCACGGTCCCAGGAACTCGATTCCACCTACCCGCGGTCCCAGTGCTCCGATCACGCCTCGTAGCAGGCCCAGCGTGACGAGCGCTGCGACCAAAGAATGCGCCACCCCTTCGACCAGGAAAGGAGCGCAGATGAAGGAGTCAGTGGCGCCCACGACCTTCATGATCTCGATCATCTCGCGGCGGGCGAGGAGCGTGAGACGAATGGTGCTGCCCACCGCGAAGGCGACCGACAAGCCGACCAGGATGGCGGCAGCGAGATCGACGAGACGAAGAGTGAGAAGCGCGGCGTCCAGGCGGTCGACCCATTCTCCACCGTATCGCACGTCCTCCACTCCGGGGAGTCGGCGCGCCTCCTCGGCGATGTCGCGCATCCGGGCGCCCGATCGCGACTCGACGTCGAGCTCGAGTCGGAACGAGGCAGGGAGCGGGTTGAAACCCAGCGCCTCGACGAGATCATGGCGACCCACATCCTTGCTGAAGGCCTCGAGGGCTTCTTCCTGGGAGATGTAGGTGGCGCTTGCCACGCCTTTCATCGCGGCGAGATCGTGCTCGAGCTCGAGTCGAGCCCCCGGCTTGATGTCGTTCACCAGATAGACATCGATGGCCCGGCGGCTCTCCAGGGTCGTGGCCTGCCGCTCGATGTTGGCGGTGACGAGGAGAGTGACCGCGAGGAGGAGAAGGGAGGCGCAGATGGAGGTCACCGCCGCCGCCCCGAGCGCCGGGAAGCGAAGGGCCGAGAAGAGTCCCTCGCGGGCGAGATAGAGGAAGGAGCGGAGAGTCATGAGCGGATCTATGCCCTCGCCGCGGCGCGCCCGGGAGGCGGATCCCCCACCCGAACCGTCCGGGTCGTGATCTCGCTCACCACCCCTCTTTCCATCTGGAATCGGCGATGAGAGCGAAGATCGGCGAAACGTTCCAGGCCGCGGTGGGTGGTGAGCACGATTCCCGTGCCTCCGAGATTGATATCCTCGAGCAGGCTGAGGATGTCGCGGGCGGCGCGCGGATCGAGGTTGCCGGTGGGCTCGTCCGCGAGCAGGAAGATGGGATCGTTCACCGTCGCCCGCGCCACGCCGACCCGCTGCTGCTCCCCGCCCGAGAGCTCGCGGGGCAGGGCGTTCCGCCGGTGGTAGAGACCCACTCGATGGAGGGCGCGGAGGGTCCGTTCCTTGATGGCCCGCGGATCATCGAAACCGGTGATGCGAAGGGCGAAAGCGACGTTCTCATAGATGCTGCGATCGCCGAGCAGCTTGAAATCCTGGAACACGATCCCGAGCTCGCGGCGCAGGTACGGGATGCGGCGGCGCTGGATGGTCGAGCTGCGGAAGGTATCGATGATGACCTCACCCGAGTCGGGAAGGATCTCGAAGGTGATCGCACGCAGCAGGCTCGATTTACCGGCGCCGCTTGGGCCGGTGAAGACTGCGAACTCGCCTCTCCCGATGGTCAGCGAGACGTCGTCGAGGGCCACCTGCCCTCCCGGATAGGACTTACTGACGTGGATGAAGGTGATCATGCGCTGCGGGCGCGAGTAGGGGCGACTCGCGCAGCGGGGACTCGCGTCTCGAGCAGGGCAACCGGCGCCGAGGTATTGGCTCCAAAATCATCATCGGCGCCGGCCGCTGTTGGCTTCATCCGGATTAAAGGTCCAGTCGATGCGCCCCGGCCCCAGCCGCCCCGCCATACGCGCTGCAGTCCGGATCGCCGCGGTCATGCTGTCGGCGTTGGCCACCCCCCGCCAGGCGATGGACGGTGCCGTCCCATGCTCGACCGAGGTGCGAATGAACGGAATGCCGAGGCTGAGATTGACCACCCTGCCTCGCCCGAGGGCGCGAACCGGCGCCAATCCCTGGTCGTGGAACATGGCGATGACCGCGTCGAATTCCTCCCCGATGACCGCTCTCTCGAACACCGAGTCGCCGGAGAGCGGCCCGTGGACGTCGATGCCCAGCTTGCGGGCCGCTTCCACTGCCGGGGCGATGCGGTCGCGATCCTCGGAGCCCAGATGACCGGCCTCGCCGCAGTGGGGGTTGAGCCCGGCAACCGCCAGCCGCGGCCGCAATCGAGCGAAGAGCTTGCGCATGGCCACCTGGGTGAGCTCGATCGCATCGAGGACGCGCGCTTTGGAGATGGCGCGAGGCACCTGGGAGAGCGGCAGATGGCTGGTGGTGAGCGTCACTCGCAGTCGCGGCGCGATGAACATCGGCATCGACAGCTTCACATCGCAGAGGTGCGCTAGATACTCGGTGTGCCCGGCGAAGGCGATCCCGAGCTCGAGGAAGGCTTCCTTTGAAATCGGGCCGGTGGTCAAGGCCCGCACCTTGCCGGCCATGGCGAGCTTGGCGGCGAGCCGCACCGTCGCTGCGGCGGCGCGACCGGTCGTGCCCGAATGCGAGCCCGGTACGACTCGCTTGAGATCAGCTCCCAGGGCCTCGACGAGGTAGAGCACCTTGGGATCGAACTCGCGCGGCGCCTCGTCGATCGAGATGGAGCGCACCTTCATCGGGTAGGCGAATCTCCGGCACGACTCCTCGATGATCTCCCGCCCGCCGATGACAACCGGCCGGCAGTCTTTGAGGCATTCGCCGGCGTGAACCGCCTTCACCACCACTTCCGGACCGATCCCTGCCGGATCGCCCATGGTCACCGCCACCAACGGCAGGGGTTCGTGAGCTGCAGGGGCGATGAAGCCGGGGGCGGGTTGCGTCTCGCGCACCGGCGACGGGATCCCCGTCGCCCTTCCATTGGGAAGACGGCTGGGAGAACGGCGCAATGCAGGTCGCGTGTGTGGCTCGGCCTGCAAGGCGTGTGGTTGAGGGTTCGCCATAGCCGCCGCCGGCCTAGTTCGCCCGCAACGCCGTCACCGGGCTCGATTCGCCGCGGAGATAGTCGCGCAGACTCTTCATGTGCTCCCACATCGCCGACTTCTTCCGGGGATCACGGAGTAGGAACGCCGGATGGTAGAGCACCATGAACTGGATCCCGGGATAACGATTGAGGGTGAAGAATCGGCCCGCCTCCTCCTCCATGGTAAAGTCGCCGCGACCGGGATCGATCCACTTGAGAGCGACGGCGCCGAGGAGAAGCACGACGCGAGGCCGCACCAGCTCGATTTGTCGCTCGAGATAGGGCAGACAGGCTTCAGCCTCCGCCGAAGTTGGTGAGCGATCGATCGCGGGCTTGCACTTGACCACATTGATAATGAGAACATCGCGGTTCGAATCGAGGCCGATCGATGCCAGGATCTTGTCCAGCATCTCGCCGGCGCGACCGACGAAGGCCTGGCCGGTCGCATCTTCGTTCTCCCCTGGACGCTCTGAAATAATGAGGATCTGTGCCTGGGGGTTCCCGCGATCGACCACGATATGGGTGCGGCTCTCTGAAAGCTCGCAGCGGCGGCAGTTGTACCCCCGCAGACGCTCGGCGAACTCAGCATAAGACGGCGCCGCCAGAATAGCGTTGTGCTCCTGATCGAAGATGTCGATCTGCATCATCGGCTTCTCGCCATGCGCCCGAGTCGCAGTCTAGGCGGTGCGCTGAGGGCTGTCAATTTGCTCCGGAAGCTCACAGCGCTGGCATGGGTGACAGGGATGCTCGGAGGCGCCGGATGCGGGCGCTGGCCGTCCGCCGATTCGCCGATCCTCGGCCGTCCGGCGGTGACCGCGAGTGGTCCGCTCCGCCTGGCTTTCACCTGTCGCGGCCGAGTATGGGTGGCGACGGTCGTGGAAGCCGCGCGTCGAGGAGCGGGCGAAGGCGGGCCCGGAGAGCCCAGACTACGGGCGGTCGCGACGGCTCTGCCGGGCGAGACTCATCAAGACCGACCGGTGTGGCTCGCCGGCGGTGAGTCGCTGGCGATGAGCACCTGGTTTGGTAGCGAGGCAGACCTCGTGATCTCGGCCGGAGGACTGATGAATCGCCTGACATCGACCCCGGGGAGCGAGCTCCTCGACGACGTCGCGCCCGATGGCCACCTTCTCTTCGAGCGCGAGGGCTTCCTCGTCGAGATGTCGGTCGTTCGCGTCGGCGATGCCTCAGCGAGCGAATGGCGGGCTGGGCCCGATCGCGTCCTCACCAGCGGTCGGGACGGCCGTTACACCCCGGACGGGCGGCGCATCCTCTTCGTGCGCGGTCTCGACCGGGAGCCGCTCGGCATCTGGCGTCAAGGATATGCGGGCGGGGACGATAGCGAGATCTTCCTCATCGATCGGACGACCCTCGAAGTCACCCGTATCACCGACAATCCGAACAACGACGAGATGCCGGTGCCGCTCGATGACGCCGGCAAGCGATTGATCGCCTGTCAGGATCGTGGTGGAACCTATCGGGCATGGCTCGTCGATGTCCTGAGCCCGCGGTTGCAACGGATCCGGCGCTTCCCGAGTCCCGCTGGCGCCTGGCCGGTTCTGTCGCCGGCGGTGCGCCGTGGGGCCGGACGGGATGAGCTCGAGCTCTGGTTCGAAGCAGATGGGCGGCTCTTCCGCACCCGAGGAACGGTGCGCGACACCGGGCTCGCCTTTGCGCCAGCCGCCGAGGTCGAGGTGATCTTGCAAGGCGCGAGCAGCCGGCAGAACCACTTCGGCGCTGCGCTCTTCCGCGAGGTCGCCCATTGGATTGAAGACAACCCCTTCACCGCCGATCGCTGGCGCACCATCCCCGGAAGCGTGCGGCGGCGGTTCAGTGACGAGATGGCACTGGCGATGAGCCGGGAGGCAGGGGAGGACATCCTTGCTCGCCTTCTTGGACGGCTCGGCCTCCCCGGTCTCTACGTCTTGCCCGGCGGTGACAAGATCGAAGAGGAGGGCGAGGGCATCGCCGGGGAGCAGTTCGACGCCCAGGGCCCGGACCGCGAGCTGGCGCGCGGGTTACGTGCTCGAGGGCTGGGTTACGTGTGGGTGCCTCGCCTCGAGCCCGAGATCGCCGCGGTTATGGACAGCCTGGACAAGACTTCGGTATCGGCGATCGTCCTCGACCTTCGCCGGACCTGGGGCGGCTGGTCAGCCGATTCTCTCCTTGCTTCACTCTGCGGCGCGACGCGGGCGAGACCCCTGATCGGGCTCACAAGCGGAAAGACCTACGGGGAAGCGGAGGTGTTCGCCGACGGCCTGCGCGCCCGCCACTGCGGCAAGCTGATCGGACGGCCGACGGAAGGCGGCGCGGTCGCGACCGAGCTCCACATGTTGAGCTCGGGAGGAGCGCTCGTCCTGCCGGTGGGGCCGGTGGAACGGCCGACCGGTGGCCTCTTCGACGGACGCGGCATCGTCCCGGATGCCTTCGTCCCTGAGCAGATCGATCCGGCGGCCGAGCGGTGGCTCGAGTTCACGCTCGCATTAACAGCGGGGCTGCCCGGGAATTGACGGTGGTCGCGCCGCAAGAGTTCAAGGCGCAAAGCCGGGCCGACAACCAACCTTTCGCTGGCCCCGCGTCCTTTTCACTCAGCAACTCTCAGCCAGTCAAAACCCGGCCGTTGGCGGGGCCGTCATTTCAGCACCACGAACTTTTCGGCGCGGCGAAGCCCCGCGCCATTGAAGCGCCAGAAATAGACGCCTGAGGGCACCGCGCGTCCTTCCTCGTCCCGGCCATCCCAGCGGGCGATGTGCCTTCCCGCCTCCAAGCGGTCACTAACCAGCTTACGAATGAGTCGTCCCCTCGCATCGTAGATGCGAAGGTCCACAGGCGCCGCTTGAGCGACGTCCAGGTTCCAGGTCGTTTCAGGGTTGAATGGGTTGGAGCCGGAGATCGTCACCGCCGTCACCCCAGGTACGAACGACGGTCTCCCGATCCCTGCAACACCCGCTGCCGAGCCGAGACCATTGAGGCTGAGCGAGTATCGACCATCGAACCGCAAGGCGAGATGTTGCTTTCCCTCGTCGACTGGCGGAGCGTCGAAGGCTAAGGAGATAACGTCTCCGGGAGTGAGAAGGGCTGGGATGCCATCGACCGCGGCAAGCGCACTCCCCAGCCCACCAGAGCGACTATGTTCCGCCTCTCTTGGCTGGAGGCGGTATGACGGCTCGATTTCGCTTGCCTCGGGAGCCCAGCCAATCATCCGGAAGTGATGCGTTCCCTCCCAACGGACGCGAAGGCGAAGAGCATCTGCGGGGCCTTCAGGGAGCTGGATCGCGACCCTCTCCCAGGACATCGGCGGCACCAAGTCACCAATGATCGTCCAAGCCCCATCGCGCCACTCCTCAATGACGAGACCGTTCCCCGGCGGGACTCCACCTCCTGTGAAGTCGTCGCAGTTAAAGTCCGGATCGGCACAGATGGGTGGGATCTTCTCGAACGATTCCCCAATGACAACGCCTCCCCCGGACGAAAGATCAGGCCAGTCGTATTCAACGATCGACCCTGGGGTACCATGGATCGCCGATCCAGGAGACAGCGGGGCTCCGCCGTCCAGCCCTTCAACCACTCTAATGCTCCTGGCCTGCATCGACCCGGCGAGCGCCACCGTAGCTTGACCATTGGCGGCGTTAACCACCGACACTCCCTCCTCCGTATCGAAAGCCAGAAGCTCAACCGCATCGAAAGCTGGTAACCGTTCTGTAGAGCCCACCTGGACATGATGCGGCGCCGGCGCCAAGCTGCCGCGCATGAGACTCCGAAGAGATCAAAGAGAGATGAAGGCGTTGCTCACCCGACGGCAGCGCCTGGGTCTGAC
>JBIOUT010000073.1:0-7960 GCA_044867365.1 Candidatus Eiseniibacteriota bacterium
CCTCGGTGATCCAGCTCTCCGCGGCGCAAGGCCCCGAGGCTCTTCATCACGCCCTCGATCGACTCGCCGCCGACACCGAGATCGACGGCATCTTGTTGCAACTGCCCCTTCCCCCCGGGTACGATGCCGAGCGCGCGCTCACTCATCTGCCGCCGGCAAAGGACGTCGACGGTCTGACGGCGGAGAATCAGGGCCTCCTCGCCATGGGTCGACCGCGCTTCATCCCGGCGACGCCGCTGGGAATCGCCGAACTCTTGCGCCGCCATTCGATTCCGGTGGCCGGGGCGCACGCCGTCATCATCGGCCGCTCATCCATCGTCGGGCGCCCGCTCGCCGCGCTTCTTTCTAGCCGGAGCCCGCTCGGCGACGCCACCGTCACTCTTTGTCACTCGCGCACCCGGGATCTCCCCGCGATCACCCGTCAGGCCGACATCCTGGTGGCGGCGATGGGACAGCCGGCGCTCGTAGGCGCCGACATGGTGAAGCCGGGAGCCACGGTGATCGATGTCGGGATCAATCGCATCCCCGATCCGGCGGCGCCCAAGGGCAGCCGATTGGTGGGGGATGTCGATTTCAACGCGGTCTCGGCGATCGCTGGGGCGATCACTCCGGTTCCCGGAGGAGTGGGACCGATGACGGTCGCCGGGCTCGTCCACAACACCGTCCTCGCCGCCGAGATGCGCCGGGGGATCCGTCCCCTCGTGACTCACGCACGGTGATGCACGCATGGTGATCCAGGCGGCGGCTCTCGGCCCGAGCGGCCGACCCTACACGGTGAGCGAGATCACCCGCGTGTTTCGGCGCGCCATCGAGGGTGCCTTGCCGCGAGCGGTCGCGGTCGAGGGAGAGATCACCAACTTCAGCCGCCATCCCGGCTCGGGCCACATGTACTTCGCCTTGCGCGATGCCGGCGGGATTCTTCGCTGTGTGATGTTTCGCACCGCGACCCCTCTCCTGCGTTTCGATCTCCATGATGGGATCAAGGTCGAAGCCCAGGGTCTGATCACGTTCTACGGCGCGCAGGGACAGATTCAGCTTCAGGTCGATGCCCTGGCTCCGGCGGGTCGGGGAGCGCTGCTCGCGGCTCTCGAGGATCGCAAGCAGAGGCTTGCCCGCGAAGGACTCTTTGCCGAGGCGCGGAAACGCGCCTTGCCGCGATTCCCACAAACGGTGGGTCTCGTCACCTCGCCGAGCGGCGCGGCGCTCAGGGATTTGATCGAGCTCCTCCGCCGGCGCGCCCCGAGCGTGCGCATCGTGCTGGCTCCCGCCCGCGTCCAGGGAGAGGGGGCGGCATCCTCGCTTGCCGCCGCTATCGACCTCCAGAACCGCTGGGGAGGGGCGGAGGTGCTCATCGTCGGTCGCGGCGGGGGAGCCGTCGAAGACCTCTGGGCTTTCAACGAGGAGAACGTGGTGCGCGCGATCGCCGGCTCACGCATTCCGGTCGTGAGTGCGGTGGGACACGAAGTCGACATCACCCTCGCCGATCTCGCCGCCGACCGCAGGGCGTCCACTCCCTCGCACGCCGCCGAGATGGTGGTCCCGGACATGGGCGCCGTCTGGCGAGAGCTTGTCTCGACCGGACGGCGGCTCGAGCGCCGGGTGACGTGGCGGCTCGCCAATGCGCGGCGGTCTCTTGCCGGATGGCCGCGGAGCTATGCGTTCCGCCGGCCGGCCATCGAGCTCCGGGAGTCGGCTCAGCGGCTCGACGAGCTTTCGACGGCGCTCGCGCGGGCGCTCGGGCAGCGGGTTGAACGGGCGCGGCGCGATCTCGCCCTGACCTCTAGCCGGCTTCCCGGCGCCCTTCGCCTCAGGCGGGAGGATGCGGGCCAGCGGATCGAACGCTCCGCCGAACGGCTCGTGCGGGCCGGACGAGCGGCGATTCCGGAGCGAAGCGCATGGCTCAAGGGGCTTCAGGGTCAACTCGAAGCGCTGGGGCCAGGTCAGGTGCTGCGGCGGGGTTACGCGCTCGTGCGGCGAGTGAGCGGGGAAGTGGTGACGGAAGTCTCGAGTCTCGCGCCTCTCGAGCGCTTGCGGCTCGACCTGCACGACGGCCACCTTGTGGCGGAGGTCACCGGGGTTGTGCCCGGCGAGACGATCGCCGGTTCTCCAGCAGAAATGGAGCAAACATCATGAGCGACGGTGGAGCGAGCCGCGAGAACCCCGAGGCCATGAGCTTCGAAGCCGCGATCACTCGGCTCGAGCAGTTGGTGCGCGATCTCGAGGAAGGGAACCTCTCTCTCGACCAGTCGATAGGAAGTTTCGAAGAAGGGATGCGGCTCGTCCGGCGATGCGCCGCCGAGCTCCGGCGGGCGGAAGATCGAGTGAAGCGCCTCACCGAGGAGGCCGGGAGAATCCTGATCGAGGATCTCGGCGAGGTAAGTCCCGGAGAGCCGGGAACCGGGAATGCTCGCTGAGAAACGGCGGGCGCGGGTAGCGCTGCCTTCGGACATCGGATCGAGTACGAGGCTCTCGCGCTTCCTTGCGCGCTCGTCTCGTCTCGTCGATCGGGCCCTCGATCGATGGCTCCCCGATTCCCACGAGCCGCCCCGCCGCCTCCACACCGCGATGCGATACGCGGTGTTCCCCGGCGGCAAGCGCATTCGTCCCGCCCTCACCCTGCTCGCCCATCTCGCGTTGTCCAAGAGCCGGCGGCTCGGGCCTGCGCTTCCTGCCGCCTGTGCCGTCGAGCTCGTGCATAGCTTCTCGCTCGTCCATGACGACTTGCCCTGCCTCGACGACAGCCCCACGCGCCGCGGCCGTCCGAGCATTCATCGCCGATTCGATGAGCCCACCGCTCTCCTGGCAGGCGACGCCCTCCTTGCTCTCGCCTTCGAGATCCTCGCGCGGCCTTCCCCCGGCTTGCCGCCTGGAGCATCAGCGGCGATCGCCCTCGAGCTCGGGCGGGCCACGGGGTCGATGGGGATGATCGGGGGACAGGCGGCGGAGCTCGACATGGCCCAAGAAACCGCAGCGCTTGCCGCGCTCGAGGAGGTGCATCGGCGGAAGACCGGGCGGCTCTTCGAGGCGGCGGCGGTCGCAGGAGGGTTGACGGGCGGCGCCGATCGGCGACGACTCGCCACTCTCCGTCGCTATGCGCGTCATCTCGGGCTCGCCTTTCAGATCGCCGACGATCTCCTCGACCTGGAGAGCGATGAGCGATCTCCGAGCTCACCGTCGACCGGGGCCGGCAGGGACACGTACCCGAGTGTGATCGGAGAGGATGGAGCCCGCCGAGCTCTGGCGGCGGCGTCCCGCGCCGCGGAGCGCGAAGCCCGGCGGCTCAGCCCGGCGGTGAGCGGGCTCGCCATCGACCTCGCCCAGTTCGTCGCCGGCCGGCGAAAGTAGCGCCCGGCGAATGAAGCCGAGAAGAGCCCGGGCGAGGGGACTGCCCCGGCGTGGTAGCGCCCGCCTCCGCTATGCGTTAGGCTAGCGGCGAGGTGTGGGGCGGGGGCATCTGAGCCACGATCCTGGAGGCGCTAGTTTGGGAAGGATCCTCGACCGCATCGATTCGCCCGCCGATTTGAAGCAGCTCAGCGATCAGGATCTCACCATCCTCGCTCAGGAGATCCGCGACGAGCTCATCCGCACGGTTTGTGAAACCGGGGGACACCTCGGCGCCAGCCTCGGCGCCGTCGAGCTGACTCTCGCTATTCACACGGTCTACGACGCTCCCACCGACAAGATCGTCTGGGATGTGGGTCACCAGTCGTATCCGCACAAGCTCCTCACCGGACGGCGGGATCGCTTTCATTCGCTGCGCACCAAGGGTGGGATCGCCGGCTTCCCGGCGCGGAGCGAGAGTCCCTACGACGCCTACGGCACCGCGCATGCCTCGACGGCGATCGCCGCCGCCCTCGGCATGGCCTGTTCCCGAGACCTCTCCGGGCGCACCAATCATGTCGTCGTCGTGGTCGGGGACGGCGCCCTGACCGGCGGCCTGGCCTACGAGGGGCTCAATCAGGCGGGAGCGCTCAAGCCCAACCTGCTCGTCATCCTCAACGACAACGAGATGTCGATCTCGCCTAACGTCGGGGCGATTTCGAAGTATCTATGCCGGATCGCTGCGGCGCCGGTTTACCGGCGGCTCGAGGCCGATGTGTGGGAGCTCTTGGGGAAGATGCCGGCGGGAGCGAAGGCGCAGACGCTTGCTCATCGCATCAAGGAAGGCCTCAAGAACCTGGTCATTCCCAATATTCTCTTCGAGGAGCTCGGCTTCCGTTACTACGGCCCGATCGACGGCCACGACGTGCATTTGCTCGTCCGCACCCTCAAGCATCTCAAGGAGGTGAAGGGGCCGATCCTTCTCCACACCCTGACTCGCAAAGGCAAGGGGTTCGAGTTCGCCGAGAAGCACGCCGAGAAGATGCACGGCGTGGGTAAGGTCGATCCCGCCACCGGTGTCGAGGTCAAGTCGAAGTCGGCATCTCTCACCTACACTCAGGTCTTCGGTCGCACCGCAATCGATCTCGCCCGGCTCGATCCACGGGTGGTGGCGATCACCGCCGCCATGCCGAGCGGCACCGGGCTCGTCGAGTTCGCCCGCGCCTTTCCCGATCGTTTCTTCGATGTCGGGATCGCCGAGCAGTGCGGGGTCGAGTTCGCCGGCGGCCTGGCGGCCGACGGCAAGCGGCCGATCGCCGCCATCTATTCGACTTTCCTCCAGCGGGCCTACGACCAGATCATCCACGACATCGGGCTGCAGAAGCTGCCGGTCGTCTTCGCCATCGACCGCGCCGGTCTCGTGGGCCAGGACGGGCCCACGCATCACGGCGTTTTCGACATCGGGTATCTGCGGGTCGTGCCCAACATGACGCTCATGGCCCCCAAGGATGAGCGCGAGCTCAGGCGGATGTTCTACACCGCCCTCGGTCATGAGGATGGGCCGGTGGCCATTCGCTATCCGCGCGATTCCGGAGTCGGCGTGCCGCTCGACGAGGAATGGCAGCCGGTCCCCTGGGGGAAGGGAGAGGTGGTACGCGAAGGCAGCGATCTCGCTTTCATCGCTTATGGAACGATGGTCGGCGTCGCCCTCGCCGCGGCGCGTGAGCTCGAGCCGCAAGGGATCCAGGCGGCGGTCGTCAATGCACGCTTCGCCAAGCCGCTCGACGAGCAGCTCATCCTCGAGATGGCGGCGCGCACCGGATTCCTGGTCACCCTCGAGGAGGCGCAGCTCATGGGCGGGTTCGGCTCGGCGGTGCTCGAACTCGTCGAAGCGCGGGGAGTCGAGGCCAGAGTGCGCCGGCTCGGAGTTCCCGACCAATACATCGAGCACGGCACCCGCGCCGAGCTCCTGGCCGCTGTCGGACTCACCTCCAATCAGGTGGCGGAGCAGGTCTCGACCTGGGTCCGAACCCGGGCGGCGACCGGCGTCTGACCGCGACCCAGCTCTCGTGCCCGAGCCGCTCAAACGCATCGCCCTCTTCCCCAATCTCGAGAAGCCGTACGCCGCCGGTACGGTGGACAAGCTCGCGGCCTGGATCCTGTCGCAGGAGCGCGAGGTCGTGGGACCGGCGATCCTGCGTCCCATCCTGCATCGGAACGTGCGGGTGGTTCCCGATGCGGAGCTCGGGCGCACCGCCGATCTGGTCATCGTCCTCGGCGGGGACGGTACGCTGCTCGCCGCCGCTCGCCTCACCGCCGGAACATCGGTTCCCATTTTAGGAGTGAACCTCGGCGGTCTTGGCTTTCTCACCGAGGTTCGGGACCGCGATCTCTTCGGCGTCCTCGAAGGAGTGCTCGACGGGCAGTTCGAGCTCGAGGATCGGATCATGCTCGAAGCCCTGGTCACTCCCGAGGACGGTCCCGCGCGCAGCGCGGGTGTCGCGCTCAACGATGGAGTGGTGCACGCCGGTTCCGCCCGGCTCCTCGATCTCGAGCTCGTCGTCGATGACCAGGAGATCGGAGAGTTCCGCGCCGACGGCATCGTCGTCGCCACCCCCACCGGCTCGACCGCTTACTCGCTCTCCGCCGGCGGGCCGATCGTCCGCCCGACCATCCCCGCGCTCATCGCCACCCCCATCTGCGCGCACTCGCTCGCCGTACGTCCCTTCCTGCTATCGGATCGGGAAGCGCTGCACGTCCGCTTCGGGCCCCCCGGCGCCCGCGCCGAGCTGACCATGGATGGAAGCCCGAGCGCTCCCATTCAAGCCGGCGACCGCGTGACCTTGCGCAAGGCGGAGGCGGTGACCCGCCTGGTCATGCCGCGCGGCCGCTCCTTCTACTCCGTCGTCCGCACCAAGCTCAACTGGGGCGGGCTCAAGATGGACCATGCTTCTCCGGCTCACCGTCCGTGATCTTGCTCTGGTCGAGGGGGCGAGTCTCGCGCTGGGGAGTGGACTGTGCGTTCTGACCGGCGAGACGGGTGCCGGCAAATCGCTCCTGGTCGCCGCGCTCGCCGCTTTGCGCGGCGGTCGGGCGAGCGCCGAGCTCATTCGACAGGGCGCCGAGACCGCGGTTGTCGAGGGAACGTTCGAGGAGGCGACCGCTCTCCGCCTGCGTTCTCGCCTCGAAGAGACGGGGATCGCCGTCGCCCCGGGTGAGGAACTCTGCGTGCGTCGGGTCGTCGGTCACGACGGAAGAAGCCGGGCCTTCATCAACGACCAGTCGGTGACTCTCGCGACCTTGCGCGAGCTCGGGGCGGCGCTCATCGATCTCCATGGCCAGCACGAGCATCAGGTTCTCCTCGACGAGTCCCAGCACGCGCGCCTCCTCGACGAGGCGGCGGGGCTCGAGGCGCAATCGTCGCGGGTGCGTTCGGCGCGTTCTCTGCTTCGCTCCGCGCGTGATGAGCTGGCAGCGATCCGCGCCGAGCGACAGCGGATCGCTCGCGATGCCGAGGGTCTCGAGCAGATGGCGGCCGAAGTCGAGTCGCTCGATCCGCAACCGGACGAGATCGAGAAGCTCCGCGCCGAGCGCGAAATCCTGCGCCACCATGATAAGATCGTAGAGGTCTTGCGGACCCTGGGGCGCGTCCTCGCCGAAGAGGACGGCTCCGCCCTGGAGCGGGTCGGGATCGTCGAGGGGATGGTCCGTAACCTCGAGGGTCTCGACCCGTCGTTCATTCCGGTCGGGGAGCAGCTTCTCGAAGCCCGGGAGCTGCTCGAAGACGTGACCCGCACCGCCGATCATCGGCTGGACGAGCTCGATCGCGATCCAGGCCGACTCGAAGCGATCGAGGACCGGCTCGCCGGACTCGAGCGGCTGGTGCGGCGTCATGGGAGCCTCGAGGCGGCGCGGGAAGCGGCGCGCGCCGCGAGAGCGGACCTCGCCCGTCTCGAAGGGCGGAGCGAGGACGAGGAGCGGCACCAGGTGGCGGCGGCCCTGGAGATTCTCGAGACCGCGGCATCCGACCTCACGGCGGCGCGCGCCCGGGGAGCCGAGAGGCTGGCTCATGCGGTGGGGAAGGAGCTCGAGGCGCTGGGTTTTCCCGGAGGCTCGTTCGAGGTCGAGTTCGAGTCGCACCGGGGAGCGAATGCCGCGCATTCGAGCGGCGATGTCGGGTCGCTCGACTCCGATGCCTTGCTCGAGGCGAGCGATGCGAGCCTCAAGGCGATCGGTGATGAGGGAGCGGAGACCGTGCGTTTCCTCCTTGCCCCCAATCCCGGCGAGGGCCGGCACCCGCTCGGCCGAACTGCCGCCGGAGGTGAGCTGGCGCGGGTGATGCTCGCGCTCCGCACCGCGCTCCGCGGTCGAGGGGGAGCGGAAGTGCTCGTCTTCGATGAAGTGGATAGCGGGGTGGGGGGCGTGGTGCTCGATGCGGTTGCCGATCGCCTCGCCGGTCTCGCCCGCGAGCGACAGGTCTTGTGCGTCACCCATCAGGCGCGAATCGCGGCGCGCGCCCACGTCCACCTTCGCGTAGAAAAGCGCACCCACGAGGGTCGGACCGCCACCCGCATTCTCGAGCTCGATCGCCCCGGGCGACTGGCCGAGCTCGAACGTCTCCTGGCCGGCCGCGAACCGG
>JBIOUT010000074.1:0-4962 GCA_044867365.1 Candidatus Eiseniibacteriota bacterium
TCCAGATCCAGACCGGCGCCATGACCTGTCATCTCCAGACCGGCAGCTCGACCGGTCATCTCCAGGTCGCCGCCGCCATTCGGAGTCTCGAGAGCCAGAGCGAGGCGCTCGGGAGCCCGCGACACGACGGGAGTCGTTGCCCCGCGGGCGGCGGCTTCTCTTTCGGCGGCGAACTCCGCCTCTCCCGCTCCGAGCACGAGGTGCGACCACGCGAGCGGTCGCTTTGGATCGCGCGCACCCACCACCGAGTCGATCGCCACCCCGGCTTCTTCGCTCGCCTTCCACCAGACGACCGGCCGGAAGTGCTCCGACCAGCCGTCGAGGCGAGCCCCGCCGCGATAAGCGCCGAGGATGACGGCTCCCAGACGCCGATCGCCGCGTGCGAGCAGCGCCTCGAGACGCGCCGCTTCGGGGTGGCCCCAGCGAAGGCGGAGGAAGCGGCCGCGAAGCAAGCTGCGCAGCCGCTTGATTCGCCGTCTCATTTCCTCGAGGTCGAGCTGTCCCTCCCACTGGAAGGGAGTGTGCGCTCGAGGAACAAAGGGATGCACCATGACCTGCACCGAGAACCGACCTCCGGGGCGAAGCCCTCGTCCTCGCACCCGCTCGATGAGATCGGCGATGGCGACCAGGTCGTCGTCGGTCTCGGTGGGGAGACCGATCATGAAGTGAAGCTTCACCGATGGCCAACCGAGCGACGCGGCGGCGCTGACCGCGGCGAAGAGCGCCTCCTCATCGAGCGGCTTGCCGATCACCTGGCGCAGGCGTTCGCTCCCCGCTTCAGGGGCGAAGGCGAGCGTGGTCCGGCGGACGCGCGAGAGCTCCCGCAGAACCTCGCGGGTCGAGGTCTCGCCGGCCGCGGCATTGAGCGATAGCGCCGCCCCCGCCGCGAGAAGCGGGCGCCCGAGAGCCTCGGTCCCGGGAGCGAGGCCGCTCCAATCGGCGGGCATGATCCCGCCGAGGGTCACCTCGTCCCATCCGGCGCCGGCGACTCCACGGGTTGCGGCCGCAAGCACCGCCGCCGGTGACAGCTCGCGCAACGGGCCGGCGGTGCGTGCCGGCTGACAAAAGCGGCAATGGCGCGGACACCCGCGCATGACCTCGATCTCGAGGACGTCGCTCCGCGCCTCGATGAGCGGCTGGAGCGGCGGATGCGGCTGTGGCATCTCGCTCGTGTAGCGGGCGCGAATGGCTCGAGTACCCGGAGCCGCCACCAGATGCCCGTCGGCATCGGGGACGACCTCGATCAACGACGGGACATAGACGCCCGGGATCTCGGCGAGACGGGCAAGGATCGCCTGGCGATCCGGAAGAGGAGCACCCCTTGCTCGATGATGCCGATGAGCGGCCTGAGCGATGACATCCGGCAAGGACGTCTCGGGATCACCGACCAGAACCGCATCGAAGAACGTGGCGAAGGGCTCGGGATTGGCGAGCGCAGGACCGGCGCCGATGACCAGCGGATCGTCCCTCTTCCGCTCGGCGGCAAGGATCGGCACGCCTCCCAGATCGAGGAGCTCGATCACTCCTGTCGCTTCGAGCTCGCGAATGAGCGGAATGACGACGAGATCGAAGGAGGAGAGCGGGCGTCGCAACTCGAGATCGAAGAGCGGCACGCCGAGCCGCCGGAGCTCCGCCTCGAGATCGATCCACGGCAGGAAGGCGATCCGGACCGCAACCCCGGCATCGGCCAGTACATGGTAGAGCGAAGCCACCGGTGGATGCATGATGGCGGCCTCGAGCAAATCAGGAGCGGCGAGAACGGCTTCGATGTCGGCCGTCGAACGCGGTTGGCGAAGGCCCTGGATGAGGGGCAGGTAGCGGGCCGGACGGCTCACCAGGGGGAGGATCGCATCCTCAAGATCGATCAAGGTGACGTCCTGGACCTCCTCCGGCATGTCCCTCCTTACCCGCTGACCGGCCGACGGGTGCACACGCCAAATCGACAGTCTAAAAACATCTTACCCTAGCATTCCGGTTCCGAATCGGACAACTGGAAATCGCCGAAAGCGGCCACCGCAGGGCGATCCTGGCCATTCCGGGCTCTTCTCGGCCGCCCTGTCCATGGCCGGCCGGCGGGCTTTCGCTTGACGCCCGCCCCGGGCGCCCCCTACGGTTTCTAGGCCAACCTCCCGGCCGCCGTCCGGCGCTCCGGCGTCCCCGTCCCAATTGCGAGGCCAAGAGTCATGTCGAGCGGCCCCCAACCTCCGGTTCAATCGATCGGCGTCGAGCTGGGCGAGCACGAGTCGGAAGGGATCTACTCCAACCTTGCCCTGATTTCGCACACCCCGAGCGAGTTCATTCTCGACTTCGCCCGCATCCTGCCCGGGGCGCGAAAGGCGCGTGTGCATGCGCGGATCGTCATGACTCCGCAACACGCCAAGGCGCTGCGCGCTGCCCTGGATCAGAACATCTCCCGTTTCGAAGAGCAGTTCGGCCCGATCGCCATGCCCAAGGGCGACGTGGCGCCGCGGCACATCGGATTCACGACGCCCATTCCGACGCCGGAGACCCCGGGCGCCGCTCGAGGATGAGCGGTCGCCGCGGCCATTTCGTCCTCGTTCTCCATTCCCACCTGCCGTATGTGATCGGCCATGGCCGCTGGCCGCACGGCACGGACTGGCTCGCGGAAGCGGCGCTCGAGACCTATATCCCGCTCCTGGCCGCATTACGGCGGCTCGTGCATGACGGCATCTCGCCTCGGATCACCGTCGGAATCACACCGGTTCTTGCGGAGCAGCTCGCCCATCCCGCCTTCGCCGAAGAGTTCGAGCGTTATGTGAAGGAGAAACGCAAGGTGGCCGTCGAAGACGCCGCCTCTTTCCGCCGCGCCGGTCATACGGCGCGAGCGGATCTTGCCGAGCATTGGGTCAGGAACTTCGATGCGGTGCTCGAGCGCTTCGAGGTCGAGCTCAGCGGCAATATTCTCGGCGCTTGGCGCGAGCTCCAGGATGCGGGACATGTCGAGATCATCACCTCGGGCGCCACCCACGGCTATCTGCCGCTTCTCGGCAGTGACCGCTCGGTCGACACTCAGGTGAGTCTCGGATGCCGGACCTATCGCCGGCATTTCGGGCGGGCGCCGCGCGGCATATGGCTTCCGGAATGCGCTTACCGGCCGCGCTATGTCTGGGAGCGGCCGGTTCATGGAGAGCTGGGCCCGAATCCCGAGCCGGCGATGCGCCAGGGCGTCGATGAGGTGGTGAGCCAAAATGGATTGCGTTACTTCATCGTCGATTCGCACCTGCTTCAGGGAGGCAAGCCGATCGGCGTCTATCTCGATCGCTTCGAGGCGCTGCGCGATCTATGGGAGCGCGCCAGCCGGGCGATGGTCGAGCGGGCGCTCGAGCGCGCCAAGACGCCGCTCGAGGCTTATCTCGTCATGTCGAACCCCGAAGGCGACGTCAAGCCGGTGGCGATCCTGACCCGCCATCCGCGAGTGAGCCTCCAGGTGTGGAGCGGCGAGCACGGCTACCCGGGCGAAGCCGCGTATCTCGACTTCCACAAGAAGCATTACACCGGAGGATTGCGGTACTGGCGGGTGACGGGCCCCAATGCGGATCTTGCCGACAAGGAAGAGTATGGCCCCGACGCGGCGCAGCTACGAGTCGTCGATCATGCCTGCCACTTCGTCGAGCTCGTCGAGTCACTCCTCGTCGAATACCAGCGTGAGAGCGGACGACCGGGGTTGGTGTGCGCGCCCTTCGACACCGAGCTCTTTGGACATTGGTGGCATGAGGGAGTGGATTGGATCGAGGCCGTCCTCCGCCGGATGGCCGAATCGGAGGTCGTGCGCGCCGCCACCGCCTCCGAGCAACTCGAGGCCTCGCCGCCAGCGACGGTGGTCGCCATTCCCGAGGGCTCGTGGGGCGAGGGAGGGTTCCACTTCATCTGGCTCAACGAGCACACCGAGTGGACGTGGAAACATATCTACGACGACGAGGACCGGATGACGGCGCTTGCCGAGCGTTACCTGGGAATGGAGCGCGGCGGGCGTGACTCCGATCTTGGCGATGTCCTCAAGCAAGCGGGCCGCGAGCTCCTGCTCCTCCAATCCTCCGATTGGCCCTTCCTCATCTCGACCCGAAGCGCCCGGGACTATGCCGAGACCCGGATCTGCCGCCATCACGAGGATTTCGCCGAGCTGGCGGCAATCGCCGAGCGACTGCTGGCGGGCGGCGAGATGACCCCTGCTGACCGCGCCGAATTGGCGGAGATCGCCGAACGGGACGACCTATTCCCCGACGTCGAGATCGGAGAGTTCGCAGGGCGACGCGAACCTGCTCCCGCCCGCCGTAGCTGAGCCACCTATCCCCTGCTAGGATTATCGGAGACGCCTCGCCTGGAGGCACCGCTCGGCCCAGGCCGGCGCAAGCGAACGAACCCTTGAGCCAAGGAATCCGAGGGCCCCAATCCCTCGATGTCGGGAGGTTCGCCATGCGTCACACGTTGGTAGCGACCATCCTCATGGTCCTGGGGATCGCGAATGCCGGCGGTGCGAGCGATCAGTTCACGGTGGTGCTCCATGCACGGCTGGGATGGGGGTCAGGTTCCTGTACCGCAGCCGGGCTCCCCGACTGCGTCCAAATCCGGCCGACAACCCAGGTCTTCCAATATGGCTATTATCGCATCTATATCTACGTCAACAACTACAACGACATCCAGGCGCTGCAAACCGCCTTCGCCTGGCCCGCAGATTGGCAAATCGATGAAGAAAAGGGCATTTCCATCCGCGGCTGTCGCGCCGGCATGCTCACCGTCAACCAACCCTATAATCCAGGAGGTGCCTATTCGGGCACGTTCGCGACTGCTTTCGACTGCGTCCAGGGGCCGAATCTGGTACCTATCGCTCGCATGGACTTCGACACCCGCGGCTCTGACGGTTGCCTGACCCAGGTCAATCCGGTGCAGGGCACCGGTCGAGTGGAGATCGTCGATTGCCAGAACCGCTCTTATCTCATCGAT
>JBIOUT010000075.1:0-5730 GCA_044867365.1 Candidatus Eiseniibacteriota bacterium
TCGCGGTTGGCCTCGCCGCCGTGCGGGGCGCTCTTCAGGGCCACCTCGAGGCAACCGTCGGCGCGGCGGCCGACGATCGCCGATTTGCCGGCGCGCGGCCGCACGCGCACCGTGACCCGGGTCGCGGCATCCGCCACCGGCGACTCGGCTAGCCCCAGGGTCCCGGCGACCCCCGGCCCGGGCCGGGCTCCGCGGCCGACGCCGGCTGGCCGGGCGCCGTGGGTGACGGGGCGGCAGGATAACCGCCGCCACCGGGCACCAATCCCGGCAGAACGACGGCGGGGGTAGGCGGGATGGGCGCAGCGGCCGGCGGGTGATCGGAGCGCTCGCGCCACAGCGCCTCGGTGCGGGGGTCGGGGGCGAGGCTCGCGGCATCGAGCGCCTCGAAACGCGCCTCGCTCGCCTCGACCATACGCATGTGGGTCTCGATCAAGGCGCGCAATCGAATGAGGTAATTCTGCCGCTCGCCCCGCAGCTCGGCGAGCTCGCGCTTGAGGTCGGCGACCCGACCCTCGGCCGCCCGCAGCCTTGCCTTGGCCTCGAGATCGGCCTTGGAAAGGACGACGTCGGCTTCGCGTTCCGCTTGCCGGCGCGCTTCTTCCCGCACTCCTTGCGCCGCCACGACCGCGTCCCGCAGACCTCTCTCGAGCTGCTGGTACTCCTCGACCCGGGCGCGGAGCGTGGTCACCTGCTCGGTGAGCACGGCGTGCTCGCGAATCAGGGTTTCCAGCTCGCTCGCCACGAGTCCGAGGAAAACCGAGACCTCGTCGGGATCGGCCCCGCGCATCACCCGGCGGAATTGCTGCTTGCGCACATCGAGAGGTGTCAGCCCCATGGCGGTCCGTCTTTCTCGCGGCCCTTCGTGGGCCTTAAAGGTTCGTCGGCCGATCCAGGCCACCCAGCCGTGGCTTCTTCCGAGCCTCCCCTCCCCGGCCGCGCAAAGGAAGCATCGCTTGGAGCGCGGCGTCAAGCCCCCTGACCGAGTGGAGGGCGCGGACCGAAAAGCGCCGTCCCCAAGCGAAGCTGCGTCGCCCCCTCCTCCACCGCCGCCTCGAAGTCGCTGCTCATGCCCATCGAAAGCTCGACAGGCGCGGCTCGTCGGCGCGCCGGCGGAGACAACCCGGCGCCTTTTGATGCGGCGACCGGGCCGGTCAAACGTTCGCCGAGATCGTGCAAGCGGCGAAAAGCCGGACGCGGCGAACCCTCGAGGGGGGCCATGGTCATGAGACCGCGGACCTCGAGCCCCGGCAAGGCGGCGATTCGAGGCACGATGTCGAGCGCTTGCTCGGGGGAGATTCCCTGCTTCGTCGGCTCCGCGGAGGTCTTGATCTCGACCAGGATCGGCAAGTCACGCCGATCGGTGTCGAGCCGCCGGCTGAGCTCGCTCGCGAGCTCGAAGGAGTCGACGGCGTCGATCCACTGGAAGAGCTCGAGCGCCGCACCAACCTTGTTGCGTTGGAGATGGCCGACGAGATGCCAAGTCACCGCCGGAAGCTCGGGGTCTCCGGCGAGCATGCGTTCGACCTCGGGCTTCTTGGCCCGCGCTTCTTGCACCCGGTTCTCTCCCACCGCGGTGAGCCCGATGGCGGCGGCGGCGACGACGATCCCCGCCGGAAAGCCCTTGGTGACGGCGATGATCTCGATCGTCTCTGGATTGCGACCGGCGCGTCGAGCCGCTCGATCGATGCGCTCCCGGACCGCGAGCAGTCGCTCTCGAACTCGCGACGCTTCAGGTGCGCGCGTCATGTCTTCGGAAGCTCGCATCTCTCCTATGAAAAGCAGGCCGCATACAAAAATGTCGCGGGCCCGCGCCCACTCGACGAGGGTGGCGCGGGCCTGTACTCGAGATCCGGTCGCGCCGGACAAGACATGGTGGAGGCGGCGGGAATCGAACCCGCGTCCGGAGATACCTCGACGAAGACCTCTACGTGCGTAGCCTAACCTTTTCTTATGTCGCTTCCCACGGCTCCGGTTGGGCGGGATCCGTGTTCGGCCAGTCCGGGTTTAATCTCGCCCGTTGCCCCCAGACAGAACAACGAGCCAGTCCGCCTGAATCGACGCTCGCCATTCCTCCCGACGGACGGAGAGGAGACGAACGGGCTGCGCTAGTTAGGCAGCCAGTGCCAATTCAGAATTGGCGTTTGGTTTTTTCCCGTGGGATTTGCGAGGGAACACGGGGTCCTCGGCACGCCATCTCCGTTCTGACTACCCCCGTCGAAGCCAGTCGCCCCCCAATACTGTGGTCGGACAGACCCCGCCGGATCTTGGGACCGAGCCTTCACTCGGACCACGCTTGAAGTCGAGGCCGCATTCCGGGCGGTGCGACCCTGCGACATGCGACCATCCCAACCCTTGCTCCCGACCCAACTGGTGCGCCGCCAGGGAATCGAACCCCGAACCCACTGATTAAGAGTCAGTTGCTCTGCCAATTGAGCTAGCGGCGCAAGACGCGAAGAGCGGTAGGTCGATGGGCTCTTCGGACGAAGGGCCTCGGACGCTAGCACCCCGCTCCCGAGACGGTCAAGCACCTCGAGCGCAACCCGAGCGCTTGTCGAGGATTGTACCCCTTCTCCGAACCCGGGGTTGCGGCGCAGGAGCCGCTCAGCCGCGCCCCTGAGCTTCGACTCAGAAAGGCACGTCGTCGTCGCCTGTCGCCTGGCTCGCCACGGTCGCAGGCGTCCCCGGCCCGGCTTCCGGATAGGGCTCGCTCTCATAGGTGGGTCCGCCCGCCGGAACTTCGCTCCGCTCGCCCGGCCTGCCCAGCATTTGCAGCGTCTGGGCGACGATCTCGGTAGTGTAGCGGCGGTTTCCGTCGCGATCCTCCCACTGGCGAGTCTGGATGCGGCCCTCGATGTAGACCTGCCTCCCCTTGGTCAGATACTCGTTGCAAATCTCGGCCAAGCGGCCCCAAGCGACGATGCGATGCCACTCGGTGCGCTCGTTCCGCTCGCCGGTTTTCGAGGTCCACTGCTCGGTCGTGGCGATGTTGAAGCTGGCCACCGCGACCCCGCTCGGGGTGTGGCGAAGCTCGGGATCGGCACCGAGGTTGCCAATGAGGATTGCCTTGTTGACACCTGCCATCGAATGACTCCTTCCTCGCAAGGAATGGCGCACCATCGCGCGCGCCTATCCTAATCCCCCACACTCCCGGCTGCCAGCGCCTCGCACCGTATGCCTCGCCGATCCTCCTTCGCCCGCCGACCGCGGAGTCAACTCCTTGCGGGGGCTCGGGTTTGACACCCATGAAGGGTCCGAGTACGATGCGATGCTACGGGCACCTCGTCGGGGCGTAGCGCAGCCCGGTAGCGCACCTGCTTTGGGGGCAGGCAGCCAGAGGTTCAAATCCTCTCGCCCCGACCATGCGCCTGTAGCTCAGGTGGATAGAGCAACGGACTTCTAATCCGTGGGTCGGGGGTTCGAATCCCTCCAGGCGCGCCAGTCTCGAACGATCTCGCTGTGCGCGCAGTCGCTACTTGCGCCCGGCGTTCATGATTAGCACGAAGCGGGCCGCGTGCGGCGCACCAAGTCGCCCGACCCGACTCCGACCGTCCCGGTGGTGGACGTAGCTCAGCTGGTAGAGCACCGGACTGTGGATCCGGTTGTCGCGGGTTCGATCCCCGTCGTCCACCCCACCCTCTTTCGGGCGGTCCCCCCGCCCTCTCTCCCGGCTAGGCGGCACCGAGTTCTCGCAATCGTGAAGCCATCGCCCGCAAAGCCTGACCCCGGTGGCTCACCTCGTTCTTGGCCCCGGCTTCCGCCTCGCCGAAGCTCCGGCCGAAGGGCTCGTAGTAGAAGAGCGGGTCATAGCCGAAGCCCCGCTCGCCCCGAGGCGCATCGAGGATCCGCCCCTCGACCACACCGCGGGTGAAGATCGGCTCGCCGTCGGGCAAGGCAAGCGCGGCAACGCAAACGAATCGTGCCGTGCGCTGGGGAGCAGGAACCCCGACCAGCCGGGCGACGAGGAGCCGGTTATTGTCCTCGTCGCTCGCCGCCGGACCGGCAAAGCGGGCCGAGCGCACTCCCGGTTCTCCGCCGAGAGCGTCGACTTCGATTCCTGAATCATCGGCGAGAGCGGCGAGCCCGGTCGCCGCGAGCGCCGCTTGGGCCTTGATCAGGGCATTGGCATCGTAGGTCTCGCCGGTCTCCTCGACCGCGGGCACCGGCTCCGCCTCGTCGAGGCCGATGATCGCGAGCGGCAGATCATCGAGGAGCTCACGGATCTCGCGGAGCTTGGCGCGGTTTCTTGTGGCGATCAGCAGCTTATTGCGAGGGAGGTGGATGCGAGCGAGGGGAGGCACGAGCGTCGTGCAGAATCAGGGAAGAGCGTCCAGCTTGATCGCGCGTCGTTGGGCGGCGATGAGCCGGCGGATTCCCCGGCGTGCGAGCTCGATCATCTGTCCGAGCTCGGCGGTCGAGAACGGCTTGGTGTCGGCCGTGCCTTGCACCTCGACCAATTCCCCGCCGCCGGTCATGACCACATTCATGTCCACACCGGCGCCCGCGTCCTCGACGTACTCGAGATCGAGAATCGGGGCGCCGCCGACGATCCCGACGCTCACCGCGGCGAGGTAATCACGGAGCACTCGACCGCGCAGCTGTTTCGCCTCCCTGAGGCCCATGACCGCACCGACGAGAGCGACAAAGGCGCCGGTGATCGCCGCCACTCGGGTGCCGCCGTCGGCCTCGATGACGTCGCAATCGATGACGATCGTGCGCTCGCCGAGAGACTCGAGATTGGCGACCGCACGCAGGCTCCGACCGATCAAGCGCTGGATTTCGTGGGTGCGGCCGCCCGCCTTGCCACGCCAGATGTCGCGGGGAGTCCGCTGATGGGTGGAGCGCGGCAGCATGCCGTACTCGGCGGTGATCCAACCGCGGCCGGTGCCGCGGAGAAAGGCCGGCGGCTTGTCCTCGAGCGACGCCGAGCAGAGGACGACGGTGCGGCCGAGCTCGATCAGGCAGGAGCCCTCGGCATGGTTCATCGCCCCGGGCTTGAGCCGCAGGCGCCGGAGCTCCCCCGCCGCCCGACCCGAGGGGCGGGAAGCGCTAGGCGATTTCGTCATGGGTTCGCGCTCCCAGCATCTCCCGACCCTTCTCGAACCATGGAGTATCGGTTTGATCGACGAGCACGACACCCTCGAGCGGCCGGCCGAGGAAACGACCGCCGACCTCACCGAAGCGCGCCGGAATGTCGCTGACAAAGAAGCGACAGGCTCCCGATGCGATTGCCGAGGCGCCGGGGCGTGTCACATCCACATGAGGCTCGATCTCTCGCGCCACCTCGGCCGCCGAATCGACGAGGGTGACCTCGCGGCCGGCAAAGACGCTCAAGATGGCATCGGCGAGCACGCCGTAATGGGTGCAGCCGAGAACCAGCGTATCGATCCCGGCCGCCACCAGAGGCGCCAGATACTCGCGCGCTACTTCGCGAGTGACCGGATGATCGGTCCAGCCCTCTTCAGCCAGCGGCACGAAGAGCGGGCATGCCACCGCATGCACCTCGGCACCGGGTCGGAGCGCGCGAATGGCCTTGACGTAGCTCTGGCTCGCAATGGTGCCGTGGGTGCCGATGACGCCGATTCTCCCGGTGTGGGTGGCGGCCACCGCCGCCCGCGCCCCGGGCTCGACCACTCCGAAGACCGGAATGTCGAACTGCCGGCGAAGCGTTTCGAGGGCAACCGACGACGACGTGTTGCAGGCGACGACCACGAGTTTGACTCCCTGGTTGAG
>JBIOUT010000076.1:0-5004 GCA_044867365.1 Candidatus Eiseniibacteriota bacterium
GCGGCCACGGAGGTCATCGCCGGCTTCTCGCCGGCCGGCTTGTCGGCTGCCGATTGCTTGTCAGCGAACGCCGAGATGCCGAGACCGAGCAACGCCAAGGTCAGAACAACAGGGAATGCGCGCTTCATTACTTTTCCTCCCTCTTTGGGGATTGATGCGTTGGGGGACTAGGACTGTAGTGAGTCCTGAGAAGGCGGAGAGTGTAACCCACGTGTCCGGGCCGCGACAACGTCTTGCTGAGCGGCCGATCTCGGGGCTCGCAGCCCCATCCCGTCACTGCCCCTGGCTCTCGGTCTCGGGCGCAACTTGCGGCTGTGACGCGAGTTCTCGGATGATTGCGACCACGCGGTCACCCGCTTCGCGGACCGCCGCGCTCATCGCAGCGGCGACTTCTTCGGGGCTCCGGCCGGAGAGAGGCTTCTCGATCGCGATTTCTTCCTCGCGGAGGATCCGGCGCTCGGTCAGGGACTCGATCCGGATAGTCAGGCCGAGCCGGGCCGCCGCCTGCCCCCCGTGCACAACCTCCTCGAATTGTTCGACATGGCCGCTGAGCACCCAGTCGGGGGATGTCGCGTAGGGAGCCTCTTCGACTCCCCGGATCACACGCGTCTGCCGGATATGGGCAGCGACCCGGTCGGCGACGAGCTCACCCGGCGACGCCGCCCAGTAGCTGTAGGGGTAATAGACGACCTCGTGCTCCGAGGCGCGATGAGCGATACGACGATCCCGATAGAGCGGCTGGGTGGAGAACGGCTCCACACCCAGGACGACATCGACCGGCCGGGCGGTCTCGACCGGCTTCACGTCATAGTCGATGGTGTAGTAACGCGAGGCGGGGACCGCCCCGCCGCAGCCGTTCCCGAAGCCGACAACCAAGGCCGCGAGACCGCCGATCACGGAGAGCTCTCTCATCCGCCTCCCCATCGACCGTCCTCCGTCCTTTTCGACATGCCGCCTCATTTCGCCCCAGGAAGGTTCGGCTCCTTCGGAGCCGAGCTTCGCAAGAGGAGCGACGGCCGATCGCGAATGAAGCGCGAGAAGTCGTTCAGGTTCGACGAGGTCTCGCGAAGGTTGATCAGAGTCTCGGAGATGGTGCGCCGGTTGACCGTCACAATCGAATGCAAGTCGGTTGCCGCCTCGCGAGCGCTGGAAGCGGCGGCGCTGACGTTTTCCAGCAGGTTCGTGCGCTCAATCTCGCCGAACATCCGATCGGCTCCCGTCAGCACCTTGTTCAGCTTGACCAGCGAACTATCGATCCGTCCCTCGTTCCTATCCAGGACCAGGTCCAGATGGAGAACCAGAGAATCGACATGGGCACCCGCATGTTCCATGGTTTCAACGGTGCCCAGAATGCTGTCGATCCGCGCCACGATTCGATCGATCTTCTCGCGGTCGGTCATATAAAGCATGTTTTCGAGGAGAATATCCACCTTTTCCGCCGCCGTCTGCGCCGTGGAGCCCAGGGTTTCGAGCAGGGAAGTCTCGGAAGGGATGATGCTCCCCGGCGGTAGGATCGGCGATTCGGTCGACCCGGTGCGCAGATCGATGTACTTGATCCCGGTGATCCCCACCGTGCCGAGGACGGCCTTGGTGTCGCTTCGGATCAGCTCCTTTTCGCCGATCGATACCGCAACCTCCACCTTGGTGATGTCTTCCTTGGGAATGCGAATGGCATCGACCGTCCCCACATCGACGCCTCGATACTTGACCGCCGCCCCCGCCTCGAGCCCGCTCACCGATTCACTGAAGAGAATGGTGTAACGGTTTTGCGGCGGGCCCATGTGAAGCCCGGCGATCAGGGCGATCGCCAGCACCAGAAGAAGGGTGGAGGCGATGATGAAGAGACCGGCCTTCCAGTTTTGATTGCGCGCCATGGCGGTCTACCTCCTGTCGCGAGCGGCGTTCCACCGTCCCCCGCAGTCCGCCGTCACCCGCAGTCCCTCAATTGGTGAAGAGATCGAGCTCCTGACTGCTCGACGGCGGCTCCGGCAAGATCCCGCGAAAGAACCCCCGCACTCTCGGATCATCGGACTCTTCGAGCTCTGCCGGCTCTCCCTCGGCGACGACCTCGCCATCGTCCAGCATGGTTATTCGATCCGCGGTGCGGCGGATGGAGGCGAGCTCGTGAGACACCGCCACCACCGTGATCTCCAGGGCGTCGCGCAGATCGAGAAGCAACCGGTCGATGCCCGCCGCCGTCACCGGATCGAGTCCGGCGGTGGGCTCATCGCAGAAAAGCAGAGCGGGGTCGAGGGCCATGGCCCGCGCCAGGGCGGCCCGCTTGCGCATTCCGCCGGAGAGCTCCGAGGGCAGAAGATGATGCGCCGATCCGAGACCGACGACCGCAAGCTTGGTATGCGCAACTCGCTCCATGTCCTCTCGGGGAAGAGAGGTGTGCTCTCGGAGCGGAAGCATGACGTTGTCGAGGACAGTCATCGACTGAATGAGGGCGCCACCCTGGAAGAGCACGCCCACATTCTTGAGCAGCTCGGCGAGCTCATCTTCCTCCATGCCCACGATCTCGCGCCCAAAGAGCCGAATCGAGCCGGAGACCGGCTCGAGCAGACCCACCATGTGTTTGAGGAGAGTCGATTTCCCGCAGCCCGACGGCCCCAGAATCACCCGAATCTCGCACGGCTTGATGCTCACCGACACCCCTTTCAGAACCGTCTGTTCGCCGTAGGCGGCAACGAGATCCTTGACCTCGGCAATCGGTCCGTTTCCCCGCCGGATGGGCTCAGTCGTCGCCATCACAGGAAATGGAAGTAAGCGGTGAAAATGGCGTCGGCGATGATGATCAAGAGGATCGAGGTGACGACGGTGCGGGTGGTGGCTCGACCGACGCCTTCGGCTCCGCCTTGCACGTGCATGCCCTCGAACACGCCGACATTGGCGATGATGATCCCAAACACCACCGACTTGGCCATACCGGTGAGGAGATCGGAAAGGATGATGGCATCGATCGTCTGTTTGAAATAGGTGTGAGGACCGATGTCGAGAGTCGTCACCCCGATGATCATCCCGCCGAGGATGGAGATGGCGTCGGCGATGATCACCAGGCAGGGCATGGCGATGGTGAGGGCAAGGAAGCGAGGCACCACCAGGTAGCGCGTGGGGCTGAGCCCCATCGTTCGCAAGGCGTCGATCTCTTCGGTCACCACCATGTCCCGAGCTCGGCGGCGATGGCCGAGCCCGAGCGGCCGGCGACGACGACCGCGGTGATGAAAGGCCCGAGCTCGCGGGTGGAGGCGATTCCAACCAGATCGGCGACGAAGATATTCGCCCCGAAGTCTCGGAGCTGATGCGCCGCTTGCATGGCCATGATGAGACCGATGAGGAAGGAGATCAGACTGATGATGGGAATGGCATCGAAACCGAAGAGGACGATCTGCTCTGCGGTGCTTGCGGTTCGGATCTTCTGCCCGCGGAATGGGGCGACGACCGTGGCGTAGGCGATTTCTCCGAGCTGCTTGAGCGCCTCGAAGGACTGTCGTTCCAGCTCGAGGGTGCTCTTGCCGATTCTGGAGACCCAGTCTCCGTTCGCGGACGGCGGGGCGACCTCCTGCTCTTCGAGGTGCCTCATGGTGAGGGAGAAGACCTTCTTCACCTTGGCCGAGGCGTTGCGGATCCGAAGATCGGCGCGGCGCTCGCGCAACCGATCGCGGGCCTCGAGAATCACCGCGACCCCGGTCGAATCGATGCGATCGAGATCGGCGAGGTCGAGAATTACGCGGGACCGGGCGAGATCGAGCTCATCGAGGCGGCGGGCCAGCTCGGGGGACGTCTCGGTTTCGAGCGAACCGGAGAGCGCGAGCACCAAGCTCTCCGCCTCCTCGCTCGCGCGAACCCGTAGTTCAGCGGTCACCGTCATGATTCGTCCAAGACGGCCCGGCGGGGCCATCGGTGCCCAGGCTAACCTATCTCCCCCGGCGGCGCGACCCGCCCCCGAGGCGAAGAAGCCCCCAATCCTAACGGGGCGCCATGGGGCGGACAGCCGTCGTTTGACAGCTTGGGCCCGCGCTTGAGATCCTTTGGCTCGAAGGAGTGGTCATGCCTTATTGCGCCTTCTGTGACGGCGAGCTGCCGGCGGACCTCCGGGTCGGCCGGGAGACCCTCTGCCCGCATTGCGACGGCTACGTCCACGCGTGCGTCCAATGCCGGTTCTACGAGCCCACTCTGCACAATCAGTGCCTCGAACCCGAGGCCGACTATGTAGGTGATCGGCAAAAAGCGAATTTCTGCGATTTCTTTCAGCTCGCCGGCACCCGCGCCGGGGGCAAAGCCGGCCCCACCCGCAACGACGTTTCCCGCAACCGGCCGACCAAGGCCGCCGGCGAGGCCTCGCCCAGCGATGCACGGGCCAGGTTCGAGGCGCTGTTCAAGAAGAAGACGGACGACGATGAGGAGGACGAGTAGTCTCGGTCATTAATCGGGGTCCTCGTCGTTCGCACGGCGCTCGCGAAAGAGCCTCTCCCACTCGGCGATGTCGTCCAATTCGCGCTTCACCGGCTCACGGGACAACTTGCGCTTCGGCCCCCGAATGCGTCGTTCTTCGACCTGACGCAGGAACTCGTCCCCCCCGACCACTTCGGCGCCCCAGAGTCGCGCTCGCCCGGCCACTTCCCGATCGGAGCTCACGATACGTAGGGTCAATCGTCGTTCTCCGGCTCGCCGCCTAGCCTCTTCGACGAGGCGCTGGATCCTGTGATCGGCGGTCTCAGGTGGAACGGAGAAGACGACCCGCACCCCGCCGCTCCCGGCGGTTTTGGGGGCGATGATGTCGCGATTGCCGTCGAAGACGATGGTGATCCGTTCGCGGCGGCCGCGGAAGGCTTCCCCGATCCGGCGCACCAATTCATCGCGCGCGCGCTCGAGATCGATGCGCGCCTGATCACGAAGGACCGGGACGCCGAAGATCACGTTGTAGCCGTCGATCATGATCAGCTCATCGCTCATCGCAGGTTCGTCCGCCCCAGGCAAAAGCTGAGCGTCGGCCAAGCCTGC
>JBIOUT010000077.1:0-5085 GCA_044867365.1 Candidatus Eiseniibacteriota bacterium
TGGTCTGCATCAGCTTCGTCGATCCGAGCTTTGACGAGTTTCTGCCCGGCATCTTCTTCGCCGTCGCCGCCGTGATCGTCAGGCGGTCGGAGATTGCCGCCGCGGGGGGAGTGGGGGTGCCGGGCGCCGAGGGCACCACCTTCGGAGAGGCAGGGTGAGCGGAGGTCGCGGATCTCGAGGAGGCGCCACCGCCGAGCCGCTCATGGCGCCGGCGGTCGCGGACGCCGCCCTTCCCACTCCACCAGTTCCGGAGCCGCTTTCGCGCCAAGCGGGAGTCATCATCCTCGGCCGCGGGCTCGGCTTCATCTTCTCCTTTGTTGTTCCGATCGCCCTCGTGCGCACGATCAGCGTCGAGAGCTACGGGATCTATCGCGAAGCCATCTTCCTCTTCTCCACCTTCATGCCGATCCTCCAGTTCGGCCTCACCCAGAGCCTGTTCTACTTCTTCCCCCGCCGCCCGAGCGAGCGCGGCACCCTGGTCACCCAGACCCTCCTCTTGCTCTCCGCCTGCGGGCTTCTCTTCGCCGCTCTGCTGGCCGCCTGCCGCCATTGGGTGGCCGCCTACTTCGGGCAACCGGCGCTTGCGGACCTGAGTCTTTGGGTCGGCCCTTACACGGCGATGATGGTCGTCTCATCGACCATCGAGGTCTTGACCATCGTCGAGCGGAACGTCGCCCTCACCTTCTGGGTGATCATCGGCTCCGAAGGGTTGCGGGCTCTCCTCGTGGTGGCGGTGGCATTGCTCACCCGCGACGTGGGAATGATGATGGTGGCGCTCACCGCCTTCTCCGCCGCTCGCACGCTTTTCGTCATCGCTCACTGTCGGGCCGAGGGACTCCTCGCCCGCGGCGCCCTCCGACGCGATTTCCTCCGCGAGCAGCTGGCTTACGCCTTGCCCTTCGGATTGGCGGGGACGATCGTCACCGTTCTCGGGAGCGTCGATCGCATTTATGTCAGCCGCTTTTTCGACACCACCCAGTTCGCCATCTACTCGATCGGCTGCTTCCAGCTGCCGGTCGTGACCATTGTCTTTCAATCGGCGACCAGCGTCGTTCTCGGACGGATGGCCGAGCTGCAGAAGGAAGGCCAGTTCGCCGAGATGCTCGCCCTCTGGCGGAGCGCCACCCGCAAGATGGCGCTCGTGGCGATTCCGGTGACGGTGATGTTCGCCGTCTTGGCGCGCGAATTCGTCGTCGGGCTCTTCACCGCCGAGTATCGGAACGCGACCCCGATCTTCATCGCCTTCCTCGCCCTCATTCCCCGCCAGGCCATTCCCTATGGGGCGGTGACCCGCGCCTTCGGCCTCACCCGCTACATCATGTGGGTGTGTCTCATCGCCCTCGGCGTCTCGGTCGCCCTTTCCTTCCTGCTGGTGCGACCGCTCGGTCTCCTCGGTCCGGCGATCGCGGTCATCGCCGGGCAGTGGGTGGTGACCGACACTCAGGTGCATCGTACCAAGAAGCTCCTCGGCGTCGGCTGGCGGCAGCTCTTTCCCTGGGGGGAGCTCGGCCGCACGAGCGTCCTGGCGCTCGGACTCGGGCTTCTCCTCGCCATCATCCGCCCGCGTCTTCCCTGGCCTCCGGTCATCGTCCTCGCCGCCGGCTGCTCCGCCTATGTCGTCGCCTTCTCGGTCCTGGCGGCTCGGTTCGGCATCGTGCGGCGCGATGAGATCGGGGAGGGGCTGCAACTCCTCCGTCGGCTCGGAGGACGGCGATGAACCTCGATGCGGAGGTCCGGACCCCGGTGAGTCCGCGCCCCGCCGCCGGCCAACCGCCCCTCCCCTACGCATGCCCGCGCTGCCGAAGTCCGCTCACTCCCGCGCCCGAGGCCCTCGTCTGTTCCTCCTGTGCCGTTTCCTACAAGGTGATCGCCGGCATCCCGACTTTCACCGACGACGCTCGCTACTGGGGGGAGATCCCGGAAGAGGACATGTCTCGGCTGGTGGCCGAAGTCGAGGCCGGCCGCCCATGGCGTGAGGTGATCCTCGAGGCGCGCGAGTCGAGCGTCCGCGACAAGTCGCGATTCCTCCTCGACCCGCGCCGCGCCACCTGGGCGCTCGATCTCGCTCTTCCCGAATCGGCGGAGATCCTCGACATCGGCGCCGGCCTTGGAGGAGTGTCCGCTGCGCTTGCTCCGCACGCATCTCGTGTCGTCGCCCTTGAGCCAGTCGAGCTGCGCGCCCGCTTCGCGGCCGCGCGCTTCACCCAGGATGGGCTCGCGCATGTGCAAGTCGTGCGCGGGACGGCGCTCGATCTTCCGTTTCTCCCCGCTTCGTTCGATCTCGTGGTTCTGAGCGGAGTGCTCGAGTGGCTGGGAAAGGGCGCTCGCGACCCGGCGGCGACTCAGCGCGCGGCCCTCGAGCGGGTGGCCGAGGTGTTGCGCCCCGAGGGGACGGTGGTCGTCGGAATCGAGAATCGGATCGGAGTCTGGTTCTTTCTCGGTCGCCAGGACCACAGCTACTTGCCCTTCACCTCGCTCATCCCCCGCTGGTTGGCGAACGCCGTGACCCATCTCCTGCGCGGGCAACCGTACGACACTCTCACCTACACCCACTCCGCTTACCGGCGGCTCTTCGCAGTCGCCGGTCTGTGCGAGGTGCGCACCATCCTCCCAATCTGGAGCTACAACTGCCCGGATTACCTGGTGCCGCTCGATCCCGAGCCGCGCGCCGACATGCTGGCGCTGCTCATGACCGCGAGCGGTCGCCGTGCTCGCTGGCCGGCGCTCCGGCGTGTGCATGCGGCGCTCCGGCTATCGCGCCTGCTCGCCAACGATTTCATCTTCTTCGCCCGCCGATATCCCGAGCCCGATCACGGCTGGCTCGAGCAGATGGTGCGCGAGCGCTGGAGCTCCTGGGGTCTCGCCGGATCCCCCGATCGGATGTCGTTTCTCATCCACAACCGCTCGCATCCGACGATCATCGCCTATGCGCGGGGGGAGCCGGGAGGCCGAGTCGTCATCCGGGTGTCGCCGCTCTCGTTCTCCTTTTCGCCGCCGCGAGCCGAGGTCGAGGCCCTGCGCTGGCTCACCGGCTGGCTCCATGGCGCCCTCTCCGGCAGCGTTCCGGAGGCCCTCGATCTCCTCGAGCACGGCGCCCACGCGTACGGAGTCACGACCTACATGCCCGGGCTGCCACCGCTCCTGCCGCAGGGCGGGCCGCGCTCGGCGAAGCTCGTGCGCGCCGCGGGAGCGGTGATCGCTTCGGCGCTCGGCTGGCTCGAGGCCTTTCACCGGCGTATCGAGCCCCGCGGTCCGCAGAACGCTCCCTTTCTTTCGGGGGACGACATCGCAACCTGGGTGAGGCCGGGGCTTGCCGCCGCCCTTCCCGATGGACCCATGCTCGCCGACCGGATCCAAGCCCGTCTCGCACCCATCGGCTCGCTCGGTCGAGTCGTGCGCTCGCCGCAGCATGGCGACTTCGTTCTCTCCAACCTCCGCCTCGATGACGGGCGGGTCGGGGTCATCGACTGGGAGCGTTTCGGACGGGTGCCGTTGCCCGGATTCGATGCCGTGCACTTCGTCACCTACATCGCCCTCCTCATCCAGCCCGATCCTTGGAATCGCCCGCTCGATCCCCAGGCGGTCGTCGGTTCGATCTTCGACCAGGGCCGGCTCGGGAATACCCTGCGCGCTCCTCTCGCCCGATACCTGAGCGCTCAGGGGATTCCTGCCGAGCTCTTTCCTCGACTTTTTCCCTCCTATCTCGCGGCCTTCATCGGCGAATACGGGGGCGATCCAGGACGGCGGGGCATTGTCACCGCCATGGCCGATCTGCTGCGGGTGGCTCTCGAGGAATCCGACGCCGCCCTCGAGATGCCCGGTGCGAAGCTTCTCTGAATCGAGATTTGGATCGGGATGACGCGGCGATGAACATCCTCTACTTGCCTCTCGATCCGACGAAGGCCGCTCATCACCGAAGAGGCGGTTACGCCACTCATGTGAGCGAGGTGGTGCGAGCCCTCGCCGCGAACGGACATCAGGTGGAGATGCTCGATTCCCGCCCGGCCGATCTCGATGTGACCATGTCGCGCGGCGAGGTGGGGAAGGTAGAGCCGATCGAGTCGGCAACCCTCGACTCCGGTCCTGCCCGGTTCGTCCCCGGCTGGCTCAGGCCGGCGGGACGGGATTTCGCCTATGTGCTCCATAATCTGCGCGCCAGGCAACGGGTCGAAGGGCGGCTCGCGCGCGGCGGCATCGATCTGGTCTATGAGCGCTTCCATCATCTGCAGTGGGCCGGGATGCACTCGGCTCGCCGCCATCGGGTCCCGGCGATCCTCGAGTTCAATGCCGGAGTCGACGAAGCCGCCGCCTTTCATCGGACGGGGCTCGGCCCGCTCGCCCGCTGGGTCGAAGGCCGCACCCTCGCGACCGCAGATCGGGTCATCACCGTTTCGGGCGTCCTCCGCCGCCAGGTCATCGCGCTTGGGCTTCCCGCCGAGCGGGTGACGGCCATGCACAATGGAGTCAACACCGAGCGATTCCATCCCGGGATCGACGGGCGTGCGATGCGCGAGCGCTTCCATCTGGCGAGCGACCAGGTGGTGGTGGGATTCGTCGGCAGCTTCGCCCCCTGGCATGGAGTCGACATCCTGATCGAAGCGGCGCTCGCTCTCCTCCCGGAGATGCCGCGGCTTCGTTTCCTGCTCATCGGCGGCCGCCGCGAGGAGCCGCGCTTCATCCAGGCGCGCCGGCGGGTCGAGGAGGCGGGAGGAGGCGACCGCATCGTCTTCGCCGGCGAGCTCCCGTTCGCCGAAGTGCCGGCGGCGATCGCCGCCATGGACATTGCCACCATCCCCTGGGCCACCGATTACGGCTCGCCGATGAAGATCTTCGAGTACATGGCGATGGGACGCCCACTCCTCGCCCCCGATCTCGAGGTGCTGCGCGAAGTGCTCGCCGACGGCGGGAACGCGCTCCTCATCCGCCGCGATGATGCCGGCGCCCTTGCCGCCGCTCTGCGCCGCCTGGCCGGTGACCCGAAGCTCCGTCGCGCCCTGGGAGAGAGGGCGCGCATCGATGCGGTCGAGCGTCATGACTGGCGCCATCACGCGCGCTTGATCGAAGCGCTCCGGGCGGAGATCGTGA
>JBIOUT010000078.1:0-3204 GCA_044867365.1 Candidatus Eiseniibacteriota bacterium
CCCCATCAGGATGATCACCACTCCCGCCGCCACCAGATCCGACGTCGGATAGCCGAGTCGCACCCCGATGAATCCGGCCAGCACCGCGATCGTCGCGAAACTGTCGCCGAGCGTGTGCCGGGAGTCCGCAAGTAAGACCTCGCTCCCGAGTCGCCGCCCCGCCCTGGCCTCGAAGGCGGACACCGCCAGGTTGACGGCGAGCGTGCCGCCGGCGATCAGGAAACCGAGAGCGTCGACGTGTGCCGCCGGCCCGCTGCGGATGGCTCCGATCAGGGTCCGCATCACCTCGATAAGTCCCAACATCACTCCGCAACCGATCAAGAGCGCCGCCATGTTCTCGAATTTGCGATGCCCGTAAGGGTGTTCGGCGTCGGGTGGGCGCATGGCCACCCACAGCCCCACCAACCCCACGATGTTCGAGCCGCAATCGAAGAGCGAATGAATGCCGTCGGCTCCGATGGCCACCGATCCGCTGGCCAAGCCATAGAGGATCTTGGCTACGGCGACCGCGAAGTTGAACACCAAGACGATGAGGAGAACCCGTCCGGCTTCGCGATCGGCCTGGAGACGGCGGAAGCTGCCGTCGGCTGCGGCGTCGACCGGCGCCTCGGCGCGGACCGAGGCCTCGAGCGAGGCGGCGGACGGCATGGCGGTGGCGGCGCTCGGATGGGTTCTCATGGCCCAATCGTAACCCACCGGGCCCGTCGAGGAGAGAACAGGGGGCCGGGCCGCCAAGCGTACCGGACCTCGCTGCGGGTTGAAGGTTCAGACCCGACCGAGAGCTTCTACAGCGCGGCCGGCGGCGGAGACGAAGGCGTTGACCAGGGGATGGGCGCGCCCGGAGAGGGCCGCCCGTTCCGGCTGGAAGAGCGTGGCCATGAAGAAGGGATGTCCCTCGAGCTCCACCGCTCGTACCTCGCCGGTCTCATCGCGGGCGCTCACTCGTAATGGTCCCTGAGCCAGCTGCTCGCCATGCTTTGGGCTCAGGCCATAGCGGCAGTGATATCCCTCGATGGCTTGTTCTACGCCGTAGATCGCGGCCAGCCGCGATCCGGGACTGAGAAAGATACGCCCGGTCTGTTCGACCAGCGCGCAGGCGAGCGGAACGATCACGGGGTAGGATGCCGTCGGATCCAGCTCGGCATGAGCGGGCATCGCCATCTTCCATTGCGACCGGGCGTATTCGAGGAGCGCGTGCTGAAAACCACCGCAGGTGCCCAGGAAAGGTCGTTGGGTCTCGCGCGCCCAGCGGATGGCCTCGAGCACGCCTTCCGTATTAGCATACGGACTCCCCGGCACACACCACAACGCCGCGAAGGAAAGGAGACGCTCGTTCATGTTCGAGCCCAAGCGCGTGGTGTGGATCCATTCCCAGGTGATTCCCGGATTGTCAATGCCGAGGGCAAGGGCGAGGGCGCGCGGAATCGCCTGGTGGGCGAGAACGTCGGGATCGTAGTCGCCGATGAGGGCAATACGGGTGCCGGTGGTCACGATGGCGGTGGCGGTCCTGCGCTGCTCGATCCTCTAGACGCTCTTTCCGACCTTCGGCGATACCTTGATCAGGCACCAAGCGACGGCGAATCCGAACACCAGGACCCCCAAAAGTCGCTGCACGTTCATGGTCGGCCAGTGATTGGGCGCGATCATCGCGAAGAGGAGCGGCGCCGAGAGATAAAAGTTGCCTCGCGAGGCGTTGAGCGCCCTCTTAGCCAGCTTCGGCATCTCGGGCGGCGACTGGCCGTCGCGCACCCAACCGATGATCTTCTTCTGCGCCGGCCAGATGATGAACCAGACGTTGAACCACATGATGGTACCGAGGAAGCCGCCGAACAGAATCCACATGGCACGATTGCTCATATTGCCGGAGGGATCGTGCCAGAGCCCCTGGTTGGTGTACTTGTAGAAGAGCAAGATCCAGCCGGCCAGGAAGGTGCTCATGGCTCCCCAGCGGAACCACCACAGGGCGCGGGGGAGAAGCTGGGGGTTGACCACTTTCTTGGTTGCGGCGTCGATCGTCCCCTGGAACGGGCCATTGACCAGATTGAAGAAGTAGAGATGTCCAATCCAGATGATGGCCGACAGGATGTGCACCCAGCGCAACAGGAAAATCAGGAAGGTCGGAAAGTCAGAGATCGTCGTCGACTCTGGCATTGTTTCTCCCGCCTGTGAGTCCACCCAGAACAGGGCGGCGGCCGGAACCCTGCCGGCGGCGCCGATGATTCCCTGTCCCTAACGCTCATCCGAAGACGAGCGAAAGACGTTTGGCGGCCCTCGAACATGCCGGGGAGATTGGTGTCTCGAGCCCGGGCGACGTTATGGCGCCCGTGTCTGGCTGTCAAGGTGGCGGTGAAGACCTAGCAAGCGGAGGCGGGGCGAGCAAAGACGCGGGAGAGGAACCCTCGGATCACCTCATTCACCGAATCCGGTTGCTCGAGGGGGGCCAGGTGCCCGGCTTCCGGGATCTCCGTCCATTCGGCGCCCGGAATCGACGCCGCCATCGCCCGTCCCACCTCGGGCGGAGTGATCGTGTCTTCGCTACCGGTGAGAACCAGGGTCGGGCATTCGATCTTGGGCAAGAGAGCGGTGGAATCGGGTCGTGACGTCATGCCGGTCAAGGCTCCCACCACCCCGTCGGCGGAAGCCTTCTCCATCATTTGCCGGGTGAGGTCAACGACCTCGGCGTCCACGTCTCGGCCGCCGAACAGTCGCTCGAGCAATTCACCGGTGATCGCCTGCACCCCGTCGCGGCGCACCCGCGCCGCTTGATCGGCGCGCGTCGCGCGAACCTCGGGCGAGTCGGCCTGGGGCCGAGTGTCCATAAGGAGAAGGCCGTGGAGTCGCTCGGGATAGCGGGCGGCGAAGGCGAGCGACACGTAGCCGCCCATCGATAGTCCGCCGAGAACGGCGCGCTCGATCCCGAGATGATCCATGAGCTGGCGAATGTCCTCGGCCAGCATCTCCATGGGGTAAGGCGGGGGAGAGGCCTCGCTCATCCCATGCCCGCGCACATCGGGAAGAAGGAGGCGGAAGCCATCGAAGGCCCCGACCTGCTTGCGCCACATCCGACCATCGAACGGGAACCCATGCACGAGAACGATGGGCTCGCCCCGACCGTGATCCCCGAGTGCAAGCTCCACTCCGCCGACGACCAAACGACGAAAGAAGGATCCGGAGCTGGAAGGGCTTTCTCTCGCCATGGGTCCT
>JBIOUT010000079.1:0-20384 GCA_044867365.1 Candidatus Eiseniibacteriota bacterium
ATCGCCGTCGCCGGTGAGAACGGCGATCGCCGGGGTCGCCTGGAACCCGAAGGCCGCGTCTTCACCGTCGGTCGCGAAGACGCCGCTTGTCGACGGATTGCCGTCCCCGTCCCGGACCTCGGTGCCATCGTGATGCCAGGCATAAATGGCGTTGGACCCCACCACCAGCTCGAGCTGGTGGTCGCCGTCGAGGTCGTCGATCACCACCCCGGAGCTGCTCTCCTGGTTGGTCTCGATCGGCCAGCCCGGAGCGAGCGGCGGCGTGGTGGTGGCGGAGGTGTAGCTCGAGGGCACGCTCGAGTTGAACGACGAGTCGCGGGCGACGACCTGATAGTAGTAGCGACTGAACGGTGGAAGCCCTGCGTCCTCATAAACCGCGGAGCGAATGATGGTGTGGTTGTTGACCCTTGTGTAAGGGCCCTGAGGTGTGGTCGAGCGCAAGATGTCATAGCCGCGGAGATCGGCCGCCGGGGAATTGATCCACTCCAGGCGGATGCTCGACGAGGAGCCGACGGCGGTGAGCTCATCGACGCCCATGGGAATGATCAGATCGGAGAGGCCGACCCCCCTTGGGCCATGGGAGTCGGTCCAGGTGAGCTCGACCAGGAGGTCGCTGATCACCGCCCCGGCGCCGATGTTGAAAGCCATCTGATCGCCGGTGACGACGACTCCGGGAAGCATCGTGCCGAAGCTCGCCGAGCCATCGGTCACCACCACCAGGGGATCGGGCTGCCCGGTCGAGCGGCGAAGCACCCGGAGGGTGGCATTCACTTGATCCGCGCGTCCGGTGCCGTCATTGCGCGCCTTCACTCGATAGACGATCGCTTCTCCCGGCTCCGGCACTCCGTTGCCGTTGCCGCCCGGGACGGGATCGGTGAGATCGTGACTGTAGTGCTCGATCTCGACTCCGCGCACCGGCAGGACGAAGGTGTCGGTCCAGTTGCGCAGGCTGCTCGTGATCGAGAGCTGGAAGAGAGGCTGATAGGCCTCCGGCGCCGCGGGATTGAGGCTGATCACGTAGTTGCTCACGCCGTTCGACTGCCCGCCGACGCCCAGCGTGCCGTAGGTGACGCTGCCCTGCTGGATGGTGAGGTACTGGCCCCCGCTCAGGACGCTCAGGGTGCCGACCACGTTGGTCACCGGGGCGCCGCCTGAGTTTTGCAATCGCACGGTCAGCTCCACCACCTCTCCGGCATCCGGGAATCCGTCATTGTTACCGGAGCTCGGCGGGGTGTTGTCGTCGTTGACCGTGACCTGACTGATGTAGACGAAAGGCTCCGACGGGCTCTGGATAGTGGCGCTTCCGTGGAAGGGTTTGTAATCCGGCTTGTTCACATTGACGGTGAAGCTGCCGGTGGTTTGCGGGTTGAAGACCACGTTGGCGCTGCCGTTGCCCAGCGTGCTATCGACCGCATAGGCGTCGAGGCTGGTCGGCGGGTTGTTGGGTTTGACCAGGGCCACCCGCGCCCCGGCAAGCGGGATGCCGTTGACGGTGGCGGTGAGGTTGTAGGTCGGGGACCCGAGGACGAAGGAGATCGAATTGTTGACGGCGATCGTATTCGGGGCCCGCCTCCAGATCGGCATCTCGGGATCACCGAACAGATTCTCGGCGAACATGACCCAGCGAGTCTCCGATTCGTATATCGCGTCTCCTACGAAGGGCACCTTGGACAGGGCCAGCGCCTGGCCCGCCGAGGTGACGCTGTCCTGGAAGGCGATCTCATAGAACTCGTTCTGCAGATTGAGGTAGGCTTCGCCGGGAATGGTGATTCGAGAGCTGCCGATGTAGGCCACGGCACCGCCATTGGGGTTCTTAATGAGTCGCTCCGAGATCGAGTTGAAATCCATCGCCCCCGAGGCGCAATTGATGGCGTAGACCACCGACAGCCGGTTGCCATTGAGCAGATTGTCGGCGTCGCTGTTGCTGATCGTCCCATCCCCGACCGACATCGTGTTGCGATAACCGTGGCCCACATGGTGAACGATGCCGAACCCGCTGTTGAGGGAGTCGATGACCGCCGGCCGGTGTTCGGGCAGGATCACCGGCGGCGGCGAGTAATTCTGGTAGTTCTCGTACATCCGGACGACCCGGATCCCGGGCGGCAAGCGCTGGCGAACCTCCTCGCACAGCGTCGCCCCGTCGATCGAAGGTGAGAGCTCTTCCCCCAGGAGCAAAGCCGAGGCCGGATAGAGCGAGGTCACCGCCAACGCCTTCTCGTAATTGATCACCTTGTTGACGAAGACCGTCGCATGAGCGGCAGTGGACACCGGCGCCCGTCCGAGAAAAACATCCGGCTGGAGATCGGCGTTGTCGCCGCCGCTCGGCTGACCCGCCGGCCGTCCTTCACCGAAAAAGGGATCCCCGTCCCCGTTCCAGTTGCCATCCAGACAGGCAAAGTAGAGGTCCGTCGGGATGGCGATCGGCGGGTTCACCCCGGTGTGATATCCATAACGGACCGGAACGATGTCGGTGTCCCCGCCGAGGAGCACCCAGAGGGTCCCCCAGTTCTCGTAGGCATCGCTGATGAAGAAACGGATTTGCTCGGCCCGATCCACTCCCGACGGATAGGCGGCCGCGATCCATTCGACGGTGCGAACCACCGTCTGGACGCCTTTGGCCGTCTTCCAGGTGGCCAGGGTCTCGAAGGTAGTGCGCATCGCCTCCGAGGTGATGATGACGTACTCGACCGGGCTGCCATCGAGGGTAGGACGGAAGGTCGGGCTCCAGACCTGCAACTCTTCGGCCTGCGGGGGAACATCACGTCCGACCCGATTCCGGCGCAGATCCACCACCAGCGATTGGAGACTTTCCTCCACTCGCGACTCCCAGGGGACCGGCCGGGGACGAAGCCCTTCCGCGGCATCCGCGCGACCGCCGAGCTCGAGCTCGAGCTCGCGGGCAAGCAGGACTTCTCCGGTCACCGGGCGCACACGCAGCGGATACACCGCCAGATACACGAGCCGCCGGCCGCGCAGCCATCCCTCGCCCTCGATGATCGCCGGTTGACCGGGAACAATTTCAGCCGGAGCGGCGCCGAAGCCGCCCGCTTCACCGTCCCCGGAAGCCAGACGGTGGCTGCCGAGTGACTCGTCCTTGACGGAGACCACGCGAACGCTCTCGGCACGGAAGTCGTCGTCGACACGAAGGACGAGCCGGATCACCGGGAGCGCGGGTGAACCGGGCGAAACCGAGGTGGTGCCTTCTCCCTGAAGAGTAACCGTCTCGCCTCCCTTGGTCGGAGCGAAGGCGACCCCCTCTCGACCCACCGAGATCCGCACCCGGAGTTCGCCGGCGTTGGGTTCGACCCGCACCGACGAGGGCAACGCCAGCGCGGGACGAGAAATGACGACCGATGCGAGCGCCAAGGCGAGGTGGACAACACCGGAGATCAACCAGCTGCATCGCGATGAAGGGGACCGCGAGATGGTCATCGTGTTCCTCGGATAAGCCCGGTGGCGGTTCTGGGTGGTGAGGGGCCGGCGATCCCCCGAGCTCGAGGGAGGGATCGAGCGAAAGAGAGGGCCGCCGGGAACGTCGACTACGCTAGCCAGGGACGATGGCGAGATTCCAGAGGAACGGATCGGTCATGCGGTTGACCGGATGGCTGGGCGAATAGCTGTATAAATCTAACCAAAAAGACAGCTTATGTCAAGCTTACCCGGAGGAGGCCAGGCGCTCCGGGTAGCGCTTGACGGCGTATTTGCGTTCCAGCTCCTTCAACAAGCTCATGAGCCGCTCCTCGCTGTGGCGGTTGGTCAGGGTCATCTTCACCATCGGGCTCGCGCGCTCGTAGGTCTCCGGAATCTCCGGCTGATGCTGGATGAGCACGAAGACCGTATGCGATCCATCGGCCTCGACCACATGACCGACTTGACCGAGCTTGAGCTTGCGCGCCGCCGCCGGCACCGCTCCCGCCCGGTCGGCGTCCCGGAACCCCGAGTCGCGCTCCGCCTGGATGAGGTGGCCGCGCTGCTGGAGCTGAGCGGCCAGGCTATCGAATGCCGCCGCCTTGAGCTTGGCAATCTCCGGCACCAGGGCCTCGGCCACCGCCGCGTCGTTCACTCGCATGAAGGCGTACCGGAAGCGCTCCGGCCGGCGGAATTGTTCGGGATGCTCGTCGAAATAGGCGCGGGCATCGGCCTCACTGACCTTCACCTCACTCACGACCTGATTCTCATACAAACGCTGAACCACCAGCTCTTCCCGCTTGAGCTTGATCTGATCCTGGTAAAGACGATCGCGGTCGTACTTGAGCCGCTTAGCCTCGCGCAGTCGAGCATCGTCGTAGAAGAGCTCGTTGATGATGGCGACGGCGCCCGGAGGCGTCATCCTCTGCCTGAGATTGAGCGGCCCCGCTTTGAGCAAGAACCGGCGGTAGTCCCCGACGGTGAATGTTTTCCCATCGTAGCGCGAGACCACCCGGCTACTGTCGGCGGGCATCCACCGTTCGACGAGGGGCACGTTCCGGCGGGTGGTATCCGATGCCATCGCCGCCATCTGCTTGAAGCCGTCGTTGACGGCGGCGGCAATCGCCGGCTCATCGATCTCGTAGTGATAACGCTTTCGATATTCGGCCTGGAAGGCGGACAGGCGAAGTCGACTGCGCTCATTAAGGATCTCGGCGCGTACGGGATCGCGATCGGCCTTGAGATCGGCTCCTTCGCGCTGCCGGGCCGAGTCGACCCGGATCACGTGCCAGCCAAAGGAACTCTTGACCGGGCCGACCATCTGGCCGACGCGAGCGGTATCGATCGCGGATCGGAACTCGCTGGGAAGCTGCAGCTTGTTCAGCCAGTGGACGAGTCCGCCTTGAGCGGCGGTCCCTCGATCCTCGGAGACCTGGCGGGCGACATCGGCAAAGGGCTCTCCCCCCTGGATCCGCCGCCGAGCGGAATCGATGGTCGCCTCCGACCAATGCTGGATGTGACGGAGACGAACTTCCTGGCGGGAGAGCTCGAAAGCCTTCTGGATCTCGGCGTCGGCGACCGTGGTGTCGACCTTCGCCTCGTCGTCGCGCACTCGCTTGCGCAGGAAGGTTTCTGCGAATTCCTTGACCTGGCTGTCGATGGTGGAGTCGGGACGGAAAAGCCCGCGCTCGTCGGCCTCGAGCACCAGGAGCTCCTTCTGGATCATCGATTCGAGAAAACGCGCTCGCAGTGAGTCAGAGTTCGCGCCTTCGGGAAGCGGCTGGCGGGAGAACTGACGCTCGAACTCCTCTCGGGTCACCACATGCTTGCCGACCTTCGCCACGATCTCGCGCCGCTGGCAGCCTTCACCCAAGCCCGAGACGACAACGGCGAATCCGAGAGCAGCGATCCAGAAGCCGGCGGCGGATCGCTCCAGCCGCACCGGGCAGCGCTCCGAGCCGTCGCACCTGCGCATCCTACGCATCCTAACCTCCACCGCCAGCCTGGCTGAGATAAGCCTCGTCGACCCAGACCGGGTACTTTTCCTTGAGCTCGACGAGAACTCGATTGAGGATCTCGTCGGCCCGCAAATTCTTGAGCGACGACTGCACCGTCGGTCTCGCTTCGTCGAAGGAGAGCTTCTTCGCCTCCTCGCGCTCGAGAAGGACGAACACCGTCCAATGGCCGTCCTCATCGATCACCCGAGCGACATCTCCCGGTTTGAGGCTCTGCGCCCGCTCGAAGAGGACGGGTTGATTGGTTTCGTAGATCCATTCGCCGTCCCGATTCTCCTCCCGAACCAGGCCCAGATCCTTGTGCGCGGCGAACAGCGAATCGGGGTTGCCCCCCGGCTGGCGAATGGCGGCTTCCATCGCCTCGGCCGGCGGCCCCTCGCGATAGCGGATGGTCGCCACCTTGAATCGGGTCGGCACCTCGAATTGATCGGGATGCGCGTCAAAGTATTCGCGCTCTTCCGCCTCGGTGAAGGTGGCCTTGTCGATGACGTTCGAGCGGTAGTAGTCGGTGACGATCAGCTCTTCGCGCCGGAGCTCGACCCGGCGGCGGATCTCGGGATCGCGGTCCAACCCGCGTTCGCGCCCTTCGCGAATCATCGCCAGGCGCCGGAACTCGGATGCCGCATCCTGAACCGTGTTATGCGGGTTCTTGCGGTCGATGAGGACCACTCCCGGCATGTCGCTCAACCCCGCCCATTCCTCGGCGATCGAGTAGCTGCCGAAGTCCCAGCTGGCGAGCGTCTGGGCGAGGAAGCTGTCGGGCAAGGCCATGCCGCGCATGGCGATGTCCGCCTGGTCCTCGAGGCTCGCCTCGGGGTCCGTCCTCGCCGCCTCGGCGAGCGCCTTCTTGCACCGTCGGGAGAACTCGTTCGCCGTCGTCCAGTTGGGCGTGAAGTGATAGCGGCGATCGAGCTCGGCGTAATAGGCCCTGGCGAGTTCCATCTCGGTGTGGATGCGCAAGCGCTGGGTCATGAAATCGCGCACCTCGGCGAGCGGCGGTCGATCGGTACGGGGAATCCGACCATTCAATCGGATGACGTGATAGCCGCCCTCACTGCGAAGTGGGCCGCGAATCTCTCCCGGCTTCATCGCCTCGAGCTCACGCAGGAAAGCGAGGCTCGTGGTTCCCCAGACGAACGGAGCGAGAGTCCCTCCCTTGTGGGCGGTCCGCTCATCGAGGGAGAGCGAGTCGGCCATGGCGGCGAAGTCGGCCCCGGCGGCAAGCCTGGCCATGACCTCCTTCGCCTCATCCTCGGTGGCCACAACGATCTGGCTCGCGTCGAAGGCGTAGGCCTGCTTGGCGTAGAACTCCTCGACATCGGCGTCGGTGACCTTGATCTTGGAACGAATCTCCTGAGTGCGGACTCGATCGAAGATGAGGTTGTTTTCGTAGTTGCGGAGCCGGCGCTCGACGAGGGAATCGGGCTTGAACATTCCGGCGTCGCGAGCCGCCAGAGTGAGGAGCTGGCGATTGATCAGCGATTCGAGAACCGCGCGCCGGGATTCGGCCTCGGTCATGCCGCTGTCCGGAGTCGCTGCGGCGAGCTCGGCCTCGAAGGTGGCGCGATCGATCTCCACCTTACCCACTCGCGCCAAGACCGTGCCTCCCTTGCCGGCCGGCTTGGCGGCCCTTTTCGCCGCTTCGGCGGCGGGAGAAGCCACGAGTAGGATGAGGAACGCAAGCGTGGTTCGCCGGGAGAGCACCCTCGGCCACTGGCGCTCGGCCAGGGAGGTAGTCATCGGGAAGAGCTGTCGCTCGCAGGCGCCGCGGTAGCGCTATCGGTGGCGGCCGGTAAGGCGATCAGCGGCCCTCCCGGCGAGCAAGGACGGAACCCGGGGCCCTGGCCGACATCGATCCGGCCCCGTCCCTCGAGGCGGACGTCGTTCGTTCTTCCCCCCCAGCAATTCGCCACTTCGGGAGGGCCATAGGTCGGGTTCGGGTTGTCGGCGAGGACGAAAGACCCGGCGCTCGGCGCCGAGAGCTCGATGCGGCCGATCACCGCGGTCTTCGCCGTCTTGTATTGCTTCAAGCCGGTCGGCATCTTGTCCAGCTTGCCGGGATGGGTGACACAGTCGAAGGCGATGAGGAGGGGCCGCGGTGAGTTGTTGCGCACATCACCGAGAATGAGCGGGGTCCCGATCTCGGGGTTCGGCGTGAAGCCGTGGACAGTCCAGTCCTCGGGGAAGTTGAAGGAGAGCGAAACTCCGGTGATCATGTCGAAACCGGCGGCGATCACATAGATATCCCAATCTCCCGGCGCCACACCGGTCGTCAACTCATCGCAGTGGTCGACCAGGGAGCCCATCTCCTCCATCTTCCGCCGCTCCGATCTCGGCACCGCATGAAGGGCGAGGACGACCTTTTCGTTGAGGTGCATCGAGTCGATATGACCCCAGCGGAGAGCTTCGCGGAATTTCTTGTCTTTCTCCTCTTGCTCTTTACGGGTGAGCGTGCTGTCCCCAAAGGCGCGAGGGTCGGGGGTGCCCAGGGGAAATGGTCGAGCCGAGTCGACCGCGGCCGGGGTCGTTCCGCTGGCCGCAGCCGACGGTGATCCACCTCCGGTCTGCGAGCGCACCTCGTGCGCAGCGGCGCAGCCGAGGAGCCACGCCCCGATGACGGCGGCGGCAAAGGGGAAGCGCTTTCGCATGATGGATTCGACTTCGAATGAAGTGGGGCCGGAGGGGGGAGCGGCTAAAGATTCTAGCGGGCTCGGTCGGTCATGAGCAACCCGGCACGAGAAACGGCCGCCCGTAGCGGAAAGGGCGGCTCTTTCGAGCCGCCCTCACCGCTGGCGAGCGGGGATGGCTGAATGATCCACCGCCGATGGCTGTTTACCTGTGGTACGAGGCCTTGATCTTGCCCCAGGTCGCGGGCTCAACCGCAACTGGAGGACGGCAGGCGTCGTTGCCACCACCACCGACGCAGATCCGGCCGAGACGAAGCTGGCCGATCGCGTCGTTGGAGTCGATGAAGCTCGACTGGTTGCTGCAGTCGACGATCTCGACCCGGCCCGAGCCCTGGACTGGGTTCAGCTGCGCGAGGCAGCCCGCTGCGCCTGCCTGGAACTCGATGCGGGCGATGGCGACAAAGGTCCCAGTGTTGAAGCAGTCGAACGCCGTGGCGAGCGTCCCAAACTGGGAGCCCGGGCCGGACGGCTCGGAGGCGTTCAGCTGATTCGTGCGGCAGCCGAGGACGACCGGCGGCTCGCCGTCAGGATCGAGGACCCAGTCGGCCGGCCAGGTGAAGGCAGTCTGGAGGCCCTGGATTCCTTGAGCTTGTTCAATGTTGTTGCAGAAGAGGAACATCCGGAACAGTTCGCCGGGGTTGACGCTGATTCTCGGACTCACGGTCGTGCAGTTGGGGAGATCAGTCGCCGTGCAGGCGCCAACCCCGATTCCCGTCCGAGCATGGATGGGCAACGTGAATTGATGGTTGGCCTCGGCTACGGTTGCAAAACACAGAGCCAACAGACAGATCGCTACGGGCGCGTAACGCATCACGGATTACCTCCTACGATCATGAGCTGCATGTCCTGGCTGGTCGAGATGTCGGAGTGCCAAGCAAAGCCATTAGGAGGATCTCCCCCTGGGTTTCAGCTATAGCTCGACCCCGCTCGCCCTCCCGTCCGCGGCCGCTGGACTCAGTTGGAACCCCACCGCCCCTCACCTCTGACGATTCCCCGGGGGTGGGCCCCGAGGCCACAAGGTTGCGAGGATCCGGGAGGCCCCCGGATCCTCGAAGATCCGACGCCGCCCTACGGGGCGTTGAAGTGCGCCTTGAATAGGGTCAGGTCGAGGAGGGTCGTCCCTCCGTCCTGGTTGAAATCCCCTCTCCAATCCAAGCGGGCGTTTGCGTTCACGTTATTGAACTCCGCCCTGAAAATGGTGAAGTCGGTCAGGGTGATGCCCGGCGTTGCGGCGACGTGGTCTTCATCCGGAGAGCGAACACCACCGTCCCTAATGTTATTGCCCGGGTCGGCCAAACCCTGATGGGCAGGCAGCACCTTGAAAACGACGTTCTGGACCAGGACCCGCGCCTCGCATGGATCGGCACCGCCCCAGGTGACCCCCAGATCCCAGAACACTCGTCCATTGACGTCCGAATCCTGATCCGCAGGGATCTGATCGCCCGGCCGGGTACTTGCCCTCGCGCAGCCAGTGAAGTCCAGCTCCACCTGAGCCCTGGGGAAGCCTTGGATCGGGAGATTGTTGTTGTCCCGCAGGATCCCATCGAAGATGAACTTATTTCCCGCCGATACGGTCTGGTTCTTCGGGCTGACCGTAACCGCGTTATCAAAGGTGCAACGCGTCGGATCGGGTTGACCGGCCAGAACCAACGGCGAGAGGGCACCTAGGAGAACCGCCGCTCCGAGGGCAGTGACGAGGAAACGCGACATTCCACACCTCCTAGCCAAACCTGAGTTGCTTGAGCGATGAGCTTTCAGCAGTCGAGCTCGACCCGTAAGACACGGGCTAGCCGTGGTGCCGTCGAGCACCCCCTTCGGACACGGCGGAATCTCTGACGCCGTCTACGAAGGTACCATGAGGCCCCCAAGCTGTCAATGCTGAAAACGGCAAATGATGAGCCAACAAGGGAATCCTCTCGGTCTCGCTCTAGGGAACCGAGATTTGAAGCGACCTCCGGGCCCCACTCAGGGAGGAGCCAATGGCGTCGCTACGGAGACGGGGAACCTCTCGTCTCTCTTTATCTTAGCCGGGCCGCCCGGCCCTGTCAACCGCCATGGGGGTGGAAGGAGGCCCGTTGTCGAGGCGAAACACGGCCCCGAGCCCGGCTTTACCCCGGATGGGAGCAGGCAGGGTAGCAGGATGTGGGCGAAACAGGGCTCGAACCTGTGACCTCTTGCTTGTAAGGCAAGCGCTCTGACCAGCTGAGCTATTCGCCCCCGGATTCCGGGTCAGGGGCCGCACGCCCGGATGGAGCTCCTCCCGGGGACTCGCTGCGACTCCGTGGCCGATAGACGATCGCCAGTGGGACCAGCACACAGTATCCAATGACCAGGAGAATGGGAGCGAGTGTGATCGAGCCTTGGGCAAGCACGACATAACCCAGAACAATGACCCCGAGGGCAATGGCGAACAGCACAAGATTGGCGCGATCGAGCGGCAGATGATCGCTTCCTGCCGATTCCTTTCCCCTGCGCCGCCGCTCCCCCCCGCCCAAGGCGCGCCGGCGCCGGGGATCCGCGCCTTGTCCGGCCCGCTCGCGCCGGGCTGATTCGGCCCCGGCTGCCGCCCGCTCCCGCCGCCGCCGCTCCTCACGTTCAGCCATGTCGTTCCTCTCCGAGGTCGTCCTCTCGGTTCCCATCATCATCATCGACGATCGCCATCATCTTCCCCGCTCCTCCGCGTCGATAACCGCGCGGGTCGATGCGAGCCTCCGCAAACCCGGCGGCGCAGACATCTCTAGAGAGGCGAGCCGCGAGATCGGGATCAGCCACACGCTCGAGCTCGTCGACTCCAACCTCGACTCGCGCCCATTCCCCTTCATCACGCACCCGCACCTGGCGGAAGCCCAAGGCCTTGACCGCCGACTCGGCCCGCTCCGCCCGCCGGAGCCGCGCCACGCTGACCGGAGTTCCCTGCGGCAGGCGCGAAGCAAGACAGGCCATCTCCGGTTTATCCCATGAGGGAAGACCGAGGTGGAGTGAAAGCCGGCGCACCCCTGACTTGTCGAGCCCCGCCTGAGCGAGAGGATGGATGACCGCATGCTCCCGCGCGGCGCGGAGTCCGGGGCGGACGTCGGTAAGATCGCCGGCGTGGGTGCCGTCGGCGATGGCGCAAAAGCCTTCTTTCTCGGCCAGGTGGGCGAGCCGTTCATAGAGCTCAGACTTGCAATGGTAGCAACGGTCGCCGGCGTTGGCCCGATATCCCGGATCGAGGTGCTCGAACGTCTCGATCTCGCAATGGCGGGCTCCGATCCATGATGCCAGGCGGCGGGCATCGGCTCGTTCGGCGGCGGCGAGACTCGGAGAAACCGCAGTGACCGCGAGGGCTCCCTCCCCGAGCACATCATGAGCCACCTTGAGAACGAGGGTCGAATCGACGCCCCCCGAGAAGGCGATGAGGATTCGACCGAGAGGGGCGATGATGCCGGTGAGTCGTTGGAGATCGGCGACCGGGTCGTTCATGGCATGGTCGCCTCTTGCGTCCCTCCAGGTCGAGCGGCGGGTCCGGAAACGCTGGCCCGGCGGGCCTCGATCCTTCGCACCTCTTGAGTGGCCCGATCATGTTCCTCGAGAGTGCCGCTGAAGATGTGCGTCCCATCGCCGCGGGCGACGAAATAGAGCGCCCGCTCTTTGGGATCGGCATCAAACACCGCGGCCAGCGACTGGCGCCCGGGGTTGCAGATCGGGGTCGGAGGAAGGCCCGACAGGCGGTAGGTGTTCCAGCGCGAGTTCACGACCAGATCCTTGTAGTAGAGCCGGCGTCGCTCACCGAGAGCATAGGAGATCGTCGGATCGGCTTCCAGGCGCATCCCTTTCCGCAACCGATTGAGGTAGACCGCAGCTATTCGCGGCCGCTCCTCGGGCAAGCGCGCCTCGGCCTCGACAATCGAGGCGAGGATCACGACTTCGTCGGAGGTGAGCGATTGCGGCGGCGTCCGCCCCTCCATGACCTCGCTCATCACCTCTCGAGCCTTCGATACCAGAGTCTTCATTACCTCATCGACCGAAGTCGCCGGCGCCAAATCGTAGGTGTCGGGGAAAAGATAGCCTTCGAGCGTCGACGAGCGCACACCCAAAAGCGCCGCAACCTGAGAATCGGTGGCCGCGGCGACGAAGGCGGCCGAGTCCACTTCCGCTTCCCGTGCGAGGACGCTCGCCGTCTCCCAAAGGGTGAGTCCTTCGGGAATGGTGATCTCGTTCCGGTCCATCGGCCCCTCGACCAGGAGCCGGATGATTCGCCCGGGCGTCGACTTCGGCGGCACGGTGAAGAGCCCCGCGCGCACCTGCCGATCCGCCCCCATCAACCTCCCCAAGATAACGAAGGCTGTCGTCGAACGAATGAGCCCGGCTTCATGCAGCAGTTGGCCGATCCCGCGCAGGGAGGCGCCCTCGGGCACCCGGATCGAGCGAGGATCCCCCGGGCCTGGACCATAAGCCCATGTAAGAAGGAAGACCCAGAGAACGACGGCGACCAGGGTCGATGTGGGTTTCGGATTGAAACGCATCGTGAGTCGCGGCACCCCGAAGATAAACGAGGGACGCCGTTCAATCTACTTGTGCCGTTCGATCTACTTATGGAGTCGGCCCGCGGAGGGGCGACGATTACGAGGGCGCCGGGCCGGGCAATCCCCTTGTCCGAGCCCCATTCCCCTTGACGGTCTCTGCCTTCTACCCGGCAGGATCCCCACCGCTCCCGGCAGCCGGGTCGACCGGCGGAGGTAGGGGCCGCTCACGGTGGGCGTCGAGGAAGGTCTGGAGAATCAAAGCGGCGGCGACGGCATCGATCCGCCGGCGGAACCCTGACCCTTTGATCCCTCCCTCCCGGAGGGCGGCGGCGGCGGCGACCGAGGACAGACGTTCGTCCCAGAGCCACACCGGGAGGCCGGTTCGAGAGGCGAGTCGGGTGGCAACCTCCCGCACGACCGCGGAGCCGGCGCTCTCCCCTCCCCCAAGATGTCGAGGCTCTCCCAGAACGATCCCGATCGCCTCCTCACGGTGGACCAGCTCGGCGAGGCGATCCAGCGCCTCCGCGATCCCCTGGTGGGTGACCTGGAGAAGGGGCGAAGCGATGGTGCCGGTGGGATCGCTCACCGCCACCCCGATCCGTCGCTCGCCGTAATCCACCCCGAGAAGCCGCCCCTTCATCGCGATCTCCCCTGGCGGAGGATGGCGAGGCAGGCCTCGACGTCGGCAGGTCGCTCCGCCTCGAAGCTCAGCTCCTCCCCCGTCGCCGGATGGCGGAAGGCCAATCGAAAGGCGTGGAGCGCCTGGCGATGGATGGCGGCGAGAACCCGGCTGGCGCACTCGCGCTCTGCGGCGGGGACGGCAACCAGGTTTCGCGGCCGCCCACCGTATGCCGGATCCCCGATCACCGGATGGCCGATGTGCGACAAATGGACACGGATCTGGTGAGTGCGCCCGGTGTGCAGCTTGACCTCGATACGGCTGGCAAGCCGGCCGAACCGCTCCACCACCCGATACTCGCTTGCGGCGGGTCGCCCCCCGGCTCGCGGCACCATCCGGGTTCGATCGCGTCTGCTCCGGGCGATGGGAACGTCGATGATCCCTTCCGCCTGCCTCGGCTCACCCCATACCAGGGCTTCATAGGTTCTCTCGACCTGACGGCGGGCGACCAATTGCTGTAATTGGCGAAGGGCGAGCGGCGTGCGAGCGATAACCAGGAGGCCGCTCGTGTCCTTGTCCAGGCGATGAACGAGCCCCGGACGGACCGTGGCTCCGGGCAAGGACCCGTAGCGGCCAAGAAGCCGGGCAGCGAGCGTTCCCTCACGCCGGGCGGCGCCGGGGTGCATGACCAGGCCCGCGGGTTTGACAAGGACCGCCAGGTGCTCGTCCTCATAGCGGATGTCGAGAGGGAGATTCTCGGGGGCGATCGATCCGGGAGCGGGAGACGGAATCAGTGCGACTTCGATCGCCTGGCCGGCCTGAACCCGCTGTGATGGACGGGACACCGTCTCGCCTCCCAGACGCACGCATCCCTGCTCGATCCAACGTTGGGCTTCGGCGCGTGAGATCTCGGGGAGGAGGACGGCGAGCACGCGATCGATTCGGTTTCCGCTCAGATCAGGCGGCACCGCAAGCGCCCGAACTGCCGGCAGCATGATCGGACTATGGCGTGACCGGGCGCCGAGCGACGCCCAAGAGGAGAAGGACGACTCCCAGGGTTACCGCCGCGTCGGCGACATTGAAGACCGGCCAGCGCAGGTGTCCGAGGCCCACATCGATGAAGTCGATCACGAACCCGACCCGCAACCGATCTTGAAGATTACCGAGCGCTCCGCCGAGGATCGCTCCCAGGGCGATGAGCTCGATGCGGCTACGCGCCGGCAGCCGCCAGACCAGGAGCAGGATGAGACCGATGGCGGCGGCGGAGAAGAAGACAAAGGCGTTGCCGCGACCGGGAAAGAGTCCGAATGCCGCTCCCGAATTGTGGACAAGAGTGAAGCGAAAAACATCGCCGAGGATCGGGATCGAACGCCCGGACTCGAGGGTGACGCTCGCCGTCCACTTGGTAATCAGGTCGAGCCCCAGGACGATTGCTGCAGAAACGAGAACCAGGAAGGGCTTGCGTCTCGAAGAGCTCTCCGCCATCGGCTCGGCGGGGCGATCAGCGATTGCAGGAGAAGACAATTCCGGTCAACCACCGGTTCGGGCGGCGCGCTCCTCCCGTTCCTTGCATTCGATGCACTGGGTGGCGTAGGGCATCGCCTCGAGCCGCTTGGCGCCGATCTCGCCGCCGCAGCTCGCACAAACGCCGTACGCTCCGCGATCGATGCGCTCGATCGCGGCATCGATGTCCGCCAGGAGCCGTCCCTCCGCCGAGGTGAGCTGGGCGGCCTTCTCGCGCTCGTCGGTATCGGTGCCGGCATCGGCCAGGTGAAAGGAGTAGCCGGAGAGGTCTCCCGACGCATCCCGGGGGGCATTACGGAGGAAGCGGCTCTCGAGGTAGCCGAGCTCCTTCACAATTCGTTCACGCTCCGCCTGGAGCCTGGCCTTCAACGCTTCGAGTTCCTTGCCCTTCACTGCAGCCGACCTCCTCCGGCCCCCCTGGGGCCCCCGCCGCCGATCGTAAAGTGGCCGCAAGTATAGCCGTACCCCAAAAGAACGGACAACACTAGAGTAGACACGGGTGCGGGCGACACCTAGAATGCCCCACGGCATGAGCTCGGGACCCGGTCGTCCCGAGGGAGGTTCCCAGAAGAGGCAAGGCGTTTAAGAAAAGGCTCTGCCCCGTCCGTTTGGAGGCCATGGATGGGAGAGGCAAGCAGCGCCTGCAACTCTCGACAGGAGGTACCTGAGATGCGTTCTGCGCCCGGCGCGATCCTTGTGTTGGCCCTCGGCATGGTGATGTTGGCTTCAGTCGCAGAGGCCAACCAGAATTTCACCGTCGTCCTCCATGCCCGGACTCCGTCTGGAACGGGCGCTTGCACTGTTGCCGACCTCCCCACGTGTCAAGCCGGTAGCGACCCGGTCACTCAGATCGCCGCATCCATCGACTTTCGCCTTTACATCTTTGTCAACAATTACACCAACATTCAGGCCATCCAGACGAGCTTCACCTGGCCCGGAGATTGGCTCATCGCTCCCAGCGGGCCGCCGAGCGTCTTCGGCTGCCGGGGGAATCAACTGAACGCTTCGGAGCCGGCACAGCCGGGCGGCCCAAGCGCCGGCACCCTGGCCACCGCCTTCGACTGCGTCACCGGTCCGGCGATGACCCCCATCGCCCGCATCGATTTCCAGGCAGGAGCGAGCGGATGCCTCATCCAGACCAATCCGGCGCAGGGCTCGCAGCAAGTCGAGGTGGTCGATTGCACCAATACCTCGACGAGGCTCGACGCCAGTAATCCGGTGAATCTGCCTCGTCTCGGCACCATCTGCATCGGTTCCGCCGGAGTCAACGCGTGCAATCCGTTGCCGGTCGAGCCGGCCACCTGGGGCGCGATCAAAGCCTCGTTCAGCCGTTAGCGGATAAGACTCGCCGGATTCCGATCTCGACCGATTGGCCGTCGATATCCCAGGTGCGCTCGAGCTCCGGGACGAAATCCGGCGACGGGCTCAACTCGAGCCGCACCGCCAGGGTCTCCGCCTTGAGATAGTCGGCGTGCGCCTCGAGATCGCGGCTCAGCTCGGCGGGGGCGCGCACGAGAACCGCGATCCGGTCGTCGACCGCGAAGCCCGCTTCCTTGCGCATCGCCTGAATGCGGTTCTTGACCTCGCGGGCGTTGCCTTCGGCCCTGAGCTCGGGCGTCACCTCGATGTCCAGGCTCACGGTCACCCCGCCGCCGGTCTCGGTGACCCGGCCCGGACGCTCATGACGCTCGATGACAATGTCGTCGATCGTCACCCGCTGGCCGCAGACTTCGATCTCTCCTGACGACTCGAGCCGGCGGATGGTCGCGAGGTCGAATCCCTGGATGACTTCGGCGGCGCGCCGCATCTCCTTGCCGAAGCGCGGACCCATCACCCGGTAGTTGGCCTTGGCGACGACGTCGACCAGGTCCTCCTCGCGGTCGGTGAAGCGAAGCTCCTTGACATTGAGCTCATCCAGGATCAAGTCCTCGAGATCGCGAATGAGCGCGCGCTCCTCGGCAGTGCGGGCGACCACCGTCACCTCGCCGAGCGGTTGCCGGGTCTTGATCTTGTGCCGCTCGCGCAGCGCCCGTCCGAGGCCGACGATGGTGCGGGCGAGGGCCATCTCCCGCTCGAGCTTGGGATCGCGCCGCCGGGGGTCGGGTTGAGGGAAGTCGGTGAGATGCACCGACTCGGGGCCCGGAGAGCCCGCCTTCACCACCAGGTTGCGATAGATCGCCTCGCAAACGAAGGGCAGCACCGGGGCCAGCACGCGCGCGAAGGTGGTGAGCAGGGTGTAAAGAGTCTGATAAGCGGCCGCCTTGTCGGCCGAGTTTTCCTCCTGCCAGAAACGCGGCCGCGACAGTCGGATGTACCAGCGGGTGAGATCGTCGATGAACGCCTCCAGGGCGGGGATCACCCGATGGAGGTTGTAGCGATCCATCTGGGCGTTCACCTCTTCGATCAATCCGTTGAGCACCGACAGGATCCAGCGGTCGAGCCGCCCGCGTGCCTCGACCGTTGGATCGCCGGGGGTCCAACCGTCGAGATTGGCGTAGGTGACGAAGAAGGAGTAAGCGTTCCACAGGGGCAGGATCACCTGCCGCATCACCTCGCGGATCCCGTGCTCCGAGAACCGCAGGTCCTCCGCACGCACGACCGGCGAATCGATCAGGTAGGCACGCAGCGCATCGGCGCCGTAGCGATCGAAGATCTCCTCGGGCTCGGGGTAGTTCTTGAGACGCTTCGACATCTTCTTGCCGTCGTCGGCGAGGATGAGCCCGTTGACGATCACATTCTTGAACGCCGGCTTCTGGAAGAGGGCGACCGATAGAACAAGCAAGGTGTAGAACCAACCCCGGGTCTGATCGAGTCCTTCGGCGATGAAGTCGGCGGGGAAGTTCCGCTCGAAGATTTCTCGGCTCTCGAATGGATAGTGATTCTGGGCGTAGGGCATCGCACCGGATTCGAACCACACATCGAGGATCTGCGGCACCCGCTTGAGCTCGCCTTTCCCGCGCGCCGAGGGGATGGTGATCTCGTCGACGAAGTGGCGGTGGAGATCGGTGGGACGGACTCCGGAGAGACGCTCGAGCTCCTCGCGGCTCCCGACACATACCGTCTCCTCCCCGTCCGCCGACATCCACACCGGGATCGGAGCGCCCCAGTAGCGGTTCCGGGACAGGTTCCAATCACGGGCGCCCTCGAGCCACTTGCCGAATCGTCCCTCCCGCAAATGCTCGGGAACCCAGTTGATGGTGCGGTTGGCCTCGAGCATCGCCTGCTTGAGCGGCTCGATGCGGCAGAACCAGGTGTCCACCGCCCGATAGATGAGCGGCGAGTCGCAGCGATAGCAGAAGGGATACGCATGATGAAGCGTGCCGTGATGGAATAGTTTCTGCTCTTCGCGCAGCCGGCGAATGATGAGTGGATCGGCTTCCTTGACGAACTTGCCCTGATACTCGGGCAACTCTTCGGTGAAACGACCTTCAGCATCGATGGGCATGACGACCGGCCATCCTTCCCGCTGCCCGACCACGAAGTCGTCCTCGCCGAAGGCGGGGGCCATGTGCACGATACCGGTCCCTTCGGCAGTGGAGACGAAGTCGGCGGCGATCACCCGGAAAGCGCGATCCGCATGGAGACGGTGGTAATGGGGGAAGGGCGGCAGATAACGGCGGCCGACGAGCTTCGCCCCTCTCGCGGAGGTGAGAATCTCGGGCTTCTCGTCGCGGAACACCGCCGGCACTCGATCGCGGGCCAACCAGTAACGGTCCGGGCCGTCGGCGACGAGCACATAGTCGATGTCGGGGCCCACGGCGAGACCGAGATTGGCGGGGAGGGTCCACGGGGTGGTGGTCCAGATGAGGAAGTAACTGCGGGCGTCTCCATCACCCACCGCCTGCAACCGGACGACGATCGAAGGATCTTGAACATCCCGGTATCCCTGATTGACCTCGAAGTTGGAGAGCGGAGTCGAGCAGCGCGGGCAATAGGGCTGGACCGCGTAACCGCGATAAATGAGATCCCGCTGCCATAGCTGCTTGAATACCCACCAGATCGACTCCATGTAGTCGGGATCCATCGTCTTGTAGTCATGGTCGAAGTCGACCCAACGGCCCATCCGCAGCACGGTCTTGCGCCATTCGGCGGTATAACGGAGGACGATCGAGCGGCATGCCTCGTTGAAGCGCGCCACTCCATACTGCTCGATTTGGCGCTTGCCCGAGATCCCGAGCTCCCGCTCCATCTCCACCTCGATCGGCAGTCCGTGACAATCCCAACCGAAGCGTCGCTCGACGTAATAGCCGCGCATTGCCCAGTAGCGCGGCACGATGTCTTTCAAGGTGCCGGCGAGCAGATTGCCGTAATGGGGGAGCCCGGTCGCGAAGGGCGGACCGTCATAGAAAACGAAGCGCGGACTGTCGCGCCGCTGCTCGATGCTCCGGCGGAAGGTGTCGTGCTTCTCCCAGAAGGCGAGGATCTCCTCCTCGAGCTTGGGAAAGCTCGTCTCGGGATCGACGGCGCTGAATGTTCCGCGGGTGGATGGGGTCGTGGTCATGCAACCGGCTCTCAGAAGGCGGCGATCAAGCGCTCGACGAGCCGGGTGAGCGTCGGCTCGGCGGCGGCGGCGACCTTCAAGATGTCGTCCAGGTTCGCGGGGTGGAGCGCGTCGGGAAGGCACATGTCGGTCACGACCGCGAGCGCCAGGCAGCGCATGCCGGCATGAACCGCGACCAGATTCTCGGGAACGAGCGACATCCCCACCACGTCGGCCCCGGCGGCGCGCAGAAGGCGGTACTCCGCTCGCGTCTCGAGATTGGGGCCGGGGACGGCGACGAACACTCCCTTCTGGATGGGGATCCGCTCTTCGCGGGCGACCCGCTCGGCGAGGGCGAGGAGCTCGAGATCATAGGGCTCCGACATGTCGGGGAAGCGAGGGCCGAGAGTATCGTCGTTGGGGCCGATGAGCGGGTTGTCTCCCATGAGATTGATGTGATCGACGGTGAGGAAGAGATCACCCGCCTGATAGAGCGGGTTCATCCCTCCCACGGCGTTGGAGATGATCAGGGTCCGCGCTCCCAGAGCGCGCATGACCCGCACCGGGAAGGCCACCTGCTGCATGGTGTAGCCCTCGTAGTAATGAACTCTCCCGCTCATCGCCACGACCGGCTTGCCGCTCAGGCGGCCGAAAACGAGCTCCCCCGCATGCCCCTCGACCGTGGACTCGGGGAAGTGAGGGATCTCACGATAGAGGACCTCGGTCTCGACCGTGATCGAGCGCACCAGAGCGCCGAGCCCGGTGCCGAGGATGATGCCGATCTCGGGGACCATCGCGGTGCGCGAGCGCAGGCTCGAGACCGCCGCATCGATATCCGCCCGCAGGCGCGAGCCGCTCTGGCGGCCGGCAGTCGGAGTGGTCGAATAGGTCATCGCTCGCTCCCTTGCTGGTCGGTCCTCTCAACGGTCAAGGCGGCGACCCGCGCCGGGGTTGCGCCTTCGACCCGCACCACTTTGGTCCGCGCCGAAGCGCCGCGCACCAGGGTCACCGCCCGGCGCGGCACCGAGAGCGCCCGCGCCAGGAGACCGATGAGCTCGCGATTGGCCTCGCCCCCTTTCGGAGCGCTGCGCAGCGCCACCTCGAGGCAGCCGTCGGCGCGACGGCCGATGATCGCCGATTTGCCGG
>JBIOUT010000080.1:0-7025 GCA_044867365.1 Candidatus Eiseniibacteriota bacterium
CTGGAAAACCTAGCTCGCGATTAGACCGGGACGGCAGTGCGCCCGCGTGACGATCTGCCTTCCCGGGGGCGGGAGACGTCTGTCTCGATCGCGACGGCACTTTGATAGAGCATCGTTCGCGCCGGCGAGCTGGGTTACGTGGGTTGAGGCGCGCCGCGACGGCGCGCCGTGGGTGGGGGCAGGGGGCGCCATCTGACTGAGTTCTCTCAGTTGACCGCGATGGTGGGCGACGTGGTCGGCGTTCCCTGTCCGTTCTTCGCCGGGATGCAGTGATCCGAGCCCATTGCATTCCGGCCAGCGCACCCTGCTTCCTCTAGAAGCGGGGTGTCCCTCCGAGGGGGTCGTCCCGCCCTCCCCGCTGGCGGCGGCGGCCCCCTTCCTTCATACCGGCGCTACAAAGCAAAGGACCCCAACCACTGCTTCGGTCGGGGCCCTTTTTATTCGCCCGGTAGCGCGAATCACCGGAGCCCGTCGTTGGCGCATCAAGCGCGTTGGGCGAATCCCGGTCGAACCGATGATACCAGAAGGGCGGGCTCAAGGCCAGGGGCGGCTCCCTGGGGTCAGCGCCTGGATCCTAGCGGCGGCCCAGACGATCCTTCGCTTTCCTCGCCGCCTCCGAACGCGGGTATTCCTGGATCACCCGCTCGAGATAAGCGCGGCCCACGTCTTCCTTGCCGGACTGCATGTAGCTCAGCCCTGCCTTGAGTAAAGCCGTAGGCACCTTATCGCTCTGCGGGTAGGTGTCGACGAGCGCCCGGAACTCGATTGCCGCCGTGGCGAAATCGGACTGGGCGTAGTAGGCCTCGCCGATCCCGTACTGGGCCTCGTCCGCCAGCGATCCGTCGGGGAATTGGCTCAGGTACTGGCGGAAGCCGCTGATCGCCAGCGGATAGCGCCCCTGCTGGAGATTCTGGAAGGCCGCTTGATACAGGCCTTCCTCATCGAGGGAGGCGGTTCCAGGGTTCTTCGATGTATCGCCGGGCGCCGTCGCCGAACGCATGCCGGTCGTATCCATGGGGACCGGTGACGGATTGGTGCGCGGCGTCCGCACCCGCGACAGCTGGCGACTCGCTTGCTCGAGCTGGTTGCGGATGACCTCCATGCTTTGCAGGAGCTCGCCGAGCCGGCTGTTCTGGTCGGCCCGCGCCTGACGCAAGAGCTCTTCCTGGTGATCGAGCTTGGCCTTGATTTCGTCCATCTCCCGAGCCATCGCTTCCTGCCGCCGCTGCAGGTCGGTGACCTGAGCCTGGGTCTCGGCGACGCGCTCGGGGAGATGGATATGCCCGGCGCACCCGGCGACGAACGGGAGCCCGACCGCGAGCAACACCGACCTCACGGCGCTGCTCACAGCTCGCGCCCTTTCATGTGCCTTCGGGCGCGCGGGTCGACCGTCAGGCCGCCCGCGCGCCTTCACGCGTGCAGTCGCCATTTCACCCGTTCAATGCGGTGCCGGTCTCAAGAAGGGCACCTAGCGTACAACGAAGGCGTCGCGCCGGTTCTTGGCCCAAGCCTCCTCGTTGTGCCCGGGATCGACCGGACGCTCCTCGCCGAAACTGACGGTCGAGAGCCGGTCACCAGTGATCCCGTAGTTCACCAGGTAATCTCGAGCCGCAGACGCCCGCTTCTCACCCAACGCCAAGTTGTACTCGACGGTTCCTCGCTCGTCGCAGTGGCCCTCGATGGTCACCTTGACGCCCGGGTTACCTTCGAGCTGCTTGGCGTTGTTGGCCAGGGTCGAGCGCGCATCCTCCCGGAGCTCATAGCGGTCGAAATCGAAGTAGATGTTCTGCAAGTTGAGCTGGGGTGTCTCCTCTTGGGCGGGAGGAGGTGGTGGCGGCGGCGGCTCCGGTGGCGGTGTCGTCTCGACCGGGGGAGGAGCTGCGACTTCTGCAGGTGGCTTCTTCTTGCCGCAGCCGCCCGCGATCAGCACCAGGCAGGCCAACGGAATCAAGGCGAGCTTCAACGATCTCATAGACTCGCAACCTCCCTCGCTGGGCGGCTCGCCGGCGACGGGAGCACGCATCGCGCGCTTCCCCTCCGGATCACCGCATCGCGATCACTTCGCCGTGCGATGGCTCCCGCCCGGCGTTTGCTCTCATACGCCGCCCAGGCGGCGGCAGGATCACTGAATGGGGCACTGCTGTCAAGCCGGCCCTTTCCCGACCCTTCCCTAGCGCCCACCTGGGCGAGGCGACCACGTCGGATAGAAACAGTCCTGATTGGTTGGAGTCACTCGTCGCGCATCCGAGCCGTCGGCGAGCATGACGTAGATCCCACGCTTGCCGCTGCGCGTCGAGCTGAACACGATGTGCCGCCCGTCCGGAGCCCACCGCGGATTCTCGTTGGAGCCTTCCCCGTTGGTGAGCTGGGTGACCGAGCTGCCATCGAGATTGGTGACGAAAATGTCGAACATCGGGCCGACCCGCGCCGCATAGGCGATGCGATCGCCGCGCGGCGACCAGCTTGGCGAGTCGGCGTAGCTTTGAGGGATGGGGATGCGGGTGACGTTCAGGCCATCCGCATCCATGATGAAGATCTGGGGCGAGCCCAGGCGATCGGACATGAAGGCAATCTGGCGTCCAGTCGGCGAGAAGCAAGGCGAAGAATCGATCGCCGGGTCGAGGGTCAGGCGCTCGACGATCTCGCCGTTCCGCCGGATGAGATAGATGTCGGGGTTGCTCTTGATGGCCAGGGTCGCGGCCAGGAGGCGGCCGTCCGGCGACCAGGCCGGAGCGCTGTCGATGCCGTGATAATGGCTGATGTCGAAGGTCGCCCCGGTCTCCGCGTTGACCGCATAGAGATCGGCTTCCCCGCGCTTGAACGACGTGTAGGCGATGATCGGATCGACCGGCGACCAGGCCGGCGACAGGTTCGACGACTGATCCCGGGTGAGCTGGCGGGGCCCGAAGCCGTCGTAGTCGACGACCAGCACCTCCCGCGCCTTCGAGGCCGAGCAGATGCAGGCGATCCTGGTCCGCGCGATCCCCGCCTCACCGGTGAGATGGAGGACGATCTCATCGCAGAAGGCGTGCATGATCGGACGGATTTCCTTGGGTACCGGATACTCCTTCTCGAAGATGAGCTTCGCGGCCGGATGGCTGACGACGCGGCCGACGAAGCGCACCCCCTGCGCCGTCGATTCGAGGCGCCCGATCACCACCGCCGTCAGATCGGAGCCCTTCGAGCGCGCGACCGGGGTGTTGGGAGGCGCCTGGTCGGCGGCCACCGGTCCATCCACCCGGAAATACCCGGACATGAAGAGATCATCGACCAGGATCGACTCGCCGGCGCGAGCCATCGGGTCGAGTCGGCGCGTGTCTCCGGTCACCGTGAACGGCTCGACCCAGATCGGCTGGCGCACTCCTCCCTTCTCGGCACCGGCGATCCAATCGATGGCCTGTGCAGGTCCGGAGACGATCAGCATCAGCGCGATGCCCAGGAGCAAGGCGAGCCGCCGCGACGGGGATTGTGTCCGCGCTTCACAGAAGAGCGTCGTTCTCATCATTCTCATGAAGGCTTGTACCGGAAGCGGAAGTGAACGCCGACCGCATCGTCCGGAAACTGCGCGGGAAGCGGGGGCAACGGGCTCGATTCGAGGACGGCGCGCAACGCCGTCTGGTCGTAATAAGGAATACCGGATGGCTCTTCGACCCGGGCGCCGACCACCATCCCCGAGCGGATGATCCGAAAGTAGACGACGCAAACCGCTTCACCCGAGACGAAGGCGGGCGACCAATTGGCCGCAATCTTGTTTTGCATCGCGATCCGGTAGTAAGCGAACTCGCCGAAGCCGCCGCCGCCACCCTCTCCCCCTTCCACCCCGGCGGCAACCGTAGCCCCATCGCCTGCGACCGCCTCGGGAACGCCGGCGAGCGCCGCTTCCGCCGGACCCTGAGCGGCGGGAGCGGGAGCCGGAGGCGGTGACGGAGCCGGTGGCGCTTGCGCGCGGGCCGAATCGGCGGGCGTCTTTTGCGGCTTTTTCTTCGGCGTATCGGGGAGCTTGATCCCCTCGTCTTTCTCCGGTTTCAGCTCGGGCACGACCGGCTTGACCGGCTCGGGCTTGGTCTCCCGCGGCGCCGGCTTCGCGGGCGCCTTCGCCGGGGCAGGCGACAGAACCTCGGGCCCGACGAGACTCACCGGCGTGAAATCACCGGGCCCCAGTCCGGGCATCTCGCGGGGGCCGAAACGCGAGCCGATCAGGAACACCGACAGGAGCGCGGCATGGAGGGCGAGCGATGCGGCGGAAGAAAGCTTCATCGTCCGCGATGGCTCAGCTCGAGGCCCGTCGCAAGAAGGACTCCGGCAAGGGCTCGGTCACCAACCCCAGGTTGGTGAAACCGGCCTGCTTGATCTGGGCGATGACCTCGATCACCACCCCGTAGGGGACGTTCTGATCGGCGCGCAGGTAGACGGGAGCTCCGGGCTCGGCGCGATAACGGCGCGCGAGCTCCGCACCCAGGTGATCGAAGTCGAGTTTCACATCTTCGACGAAGATGCGGCGGTCGGCGGTCACCGACACCACCATCCCCTCGCGCGTGTCACGGCCGCTGCTCCTCGTCTTGGGCAGCTGGATCTCGATCCCGCCGTGTAGAAATGGAGCGGTGAGCATGAAAATGATGAGGAGAACGAGACAGACATCGACCAGATTGACGATGTTGATCTCGGAAAGCGCCCGTCGTTCTCGCGCTCTTCGAATCATCGGCCGCTCCTAGCGCATGGCCTCGCGCGAGAAGGCGCTCACCAGCTCGCGCGCAAAGGCTCCGAACTCTTCCTCGAGGCTTCGCGACCGGCCGAGGTAATGGTTGTAGGCGACCGCGGCAGGAATCGCCGCCCCGAGACCGGCGGCGGTGACGATGAGCGCTTCGGCGATGCCCGGAGCCACCGCCTGGATGTTGGCCGAGCCGCGGGCGCCGATGGCCATGAACGAACCCATGATTCCCCACACCGTTCCGAAGAGCCCGAGCAGGGGCCCCACCGCGGCGGTGGTGGCCAGGAAGGGCAGGCGCCGCTCGGCGAGCGACACCTCCTCCTCGATGGCCGTGGTCAGCGCTCGCTCGACATTGCCGATGAGCGCCTGACGCCGGGCTTCCTCGCCGGGACCCGCACTCATGACCGGCTCGAGCGCCGGCCCGGGATTGGCCCTACGGCGGAAGGAGAGCTCGTACTCCTCCATCGCCGCCACCGCGATCCGACTCAACGGACCTCCACGCAGCTGCTTGAGAACCGCGTTGAGATTGACGAGCCCGCTCGAGTTGAAGAGATCGCGGAACCGCGACACGTGCCGGGCCGCGTGGCGGAAGTAGCGCCAGCGGTCGAAGACCACCGCCCATGACGACACCGAGAAGATGAGCAGGATGATGAGGACTGCCTTGGCCAGGGGTCCGGCGGTGAAGATCAGCTGAGCGACATTGGACGTCCAATCGGTCATCCGGATTTCCTTCTCGCTTCACCGGGGAGGCCGGGATAATGCGCCGGAGGCCGTTGGTGAAGGCATGCGGGCCGGGGCTGCCCGTCGCGAGCGCTCGTGAACCCGTCCGAGAATACCGCCCCCGGGCGCGCCGGTTCCGCCGCTCGACGTCCACGACGGCCAGAAACCGACCGGCGCCGCACCTTTGGGGCAGTCGCACCCTATACCCGAGGCAAGCGGCGGGTCAAGTGGCTTGGCCGGGTGCCCCACCCGGGGTGTGACCCGGGGGTCTTCGGACCCTGGTCCCTCAACTCCTCTAGCCCTTGAGGACGCCCAGCGGGCGGAGCTGCGCCACTTTTCGCCCGATCCCGGCGCCGTGCACGGCGTCCACCACCTCGGCCACATCCTTGTAGGCCTCCGGAATTTCCTCGGCGACGGTGGCGAAGCTCGCTCCTCGGATCTCGATTCCCATCTTTCGGAACTCGCTCTTGAGCTCGCGGCCGCGGGCCTCGCGGCGGGCGGCGTTGCGGCTCAGGCGCCGGCCGGCGCCGTGGCATGTCGAGCCGAACGACTCCTGATAAGCCCCGGAGGTGCCGGCCAGGACATAGGAGTATCGCCCCATGTCCCCGGGGATGAGCACCGGTTGTCCCGATGCCCGATAGACGGGCGGGAGCTCGGGGTGCTCCGGGGGAAAGGCGCGCGTCGCCCCTTTGCGGTGGACGCAAAGGCGCTTCAACTTACCCCCGACTTCGTGCTCCTCCATCTTGGCGATGTTATGGGCGACATCATAAACGAGCCGGAGCCCGAGCTCGGCCGCGCGGCGCTTGAACACGCGCTCGCAGACCTCACGCACCCGATGAGCCATGATCTGGCGATTGGCGAAGGCGTAGTTGGCTGCCGCGTTCATCGCCCCGAGATAGCGATTGGCCTCATCCGAGCCGAGTGGCGCGCAGGCGAGCTGCCGGTCGGGGAGCTCGATCCCATACTTCCGCGCCGCCCGCAGCATGAGCTGCAGGAAGTCATCGCACACCTGATAGCCGAGCCCGCGTGATCCCGAATGGATGAACGCGGTCATCTGGTCCTGGCCCAGGCCGAAGACTCGAGCCAGCTTCTCGTCGTAGATCTCGGCGACATAGCCGATCTCGATAAAATGGTTTCCCGACCCGACGGTGCCGAGCTGCGCGCGCCCGCGCTCGATCGCCCGCTCGCTCACCTCGCCGGGCTCGGCGCCGGCGAGACGCCCTCCGCCTTCGATGCGCTCGAGATCCTCGGCCAGGCCGTGCCCTTGCTCGACCGCCCAAGCGGCGCCCCGGGTGAGGACGGCGACGACCTCCTTGGGACCGAGCTTGTCGCGATAACCGTGGCCCACCCCGGCCGGGACTGAACGCTGGATCTCGTCCATGAGCGGGCGGATCTGGCCCAGCACTTCATCGCGAGTGAGCTCGGACCGAAGCAAACGCACACCACAGTTGATATCGAAGCCGACGCCCCCCGGGGAGACGACACCGCCCGCCCCGGGATCGAAGGCCGCCACCCCGCCGATCGCGAAGCCGTAGCCCCAATGGATATCGGGCATGCCGATCGAGCGCCCGACGATCCCGGGCAGGGTGGCGACATT
>JBIOUT010000081.1:0-6637 GCA_044867365.1 Candidatus Eiseniibacteriota bacterium
GCGCGAGCTGGTGCATCGGGCCCTCAGGCTGGTCGAGGGGCCGGTGAATGTGGAGGCCGTCGAGCGCGCCATCGAGCAGACCCAACACCTGATCGAGCGCGTCGAGCCGGTGGTGCGGGCGAGCCACAATGAAGAGGCCATCCACTTGCTCGAGGCGGGCATCGACCACCAGGAGCGCGCGCGCGGCCTCCTCTCCGAGAATCAATTGAGCGCCGCCCTGGCCCAGACGCGGGTGGCTCGAAACCTCGTCCTCGAAGCCAGCGAGCGGGTAGGGGGCGAGGGGACGGCGCATTGACGCAGTGGGCCCCTCGCTCGTTCGATTCTTACCCGTCTCTCTGATCCTCCTCCTCGCGACGGTGCTCACGGCCGCGGCGCCGCCCGGAGGGAGCATCACGCGGGAGGATTCCCTGGCGGCGCGATCGGCGGCTGATTCCGCTGCCGCTTTCGCCGATTCCGCCGCTGCTTTCGCCGATTCGGCCGTTGCCGCTCGCGTCGATTCGGCGGCCGCCGCACCCGACTCGGTCCTCACCGATTTCGAGACGCTTTTCAATCACTACATCGAGGTCGAAGAGAGCTGTCGAGGCGGTGCCGATCCGGTCAAGTTGCTCGAGGCTCAGGCCCTGGCGACCGAAGCAGAAGTCATGGCGGCCGTCGGTGAGATCCAATCGGCGACGGCCCTGATGGACGAGGCGATTGCGCTGCTCGGCAGCGCGGTTTCAGGTCCTGGAACCCCTTGATCGGTCTCCTGTCGATCGCGCTCCTACTCATCGCCCATCCGGCGGCGGCTGAGACGCGAGTCGCGGGTGATCGGGAGGGGTTCTCCTCTTCCTTTTCTCTGGGCTTCGATTCCTTCAGCGAGAAGTACTCGATCGAGGATGCCGACACCCTCGATTACTTGAACGAGCTCCGCTCGGCGGTGGGCCTGGGCTATCGCCATGCCTGGGGCGAGGCGAGCAGCGTCATTCAGTTCAAAGATGTCCTGACGGTCTCCGACGCAGCGGTGCGTAACCACTGGACGACCGATCTCGAGTTTCCGACGCGGCTCGACGATCGGCTCACGCTATCGAACGAGCTTTCCTCCCGGGGAATCGATCCCAACAGCGAGCTGAGCCTCTCCTCGGACTACATTCAGGATGTGGCTCGGATCCACTATCGCGCCCCGATCAACCCGAGGATCGCCTTGAGCTTTCGCGACCGTTTCGAGGTGATCGATTTCGCTCAGGAAGACGCCTACGAGACGGACTATCGCCGCAACGAAGCGGGGGCCGGTCTCGCCATCGAGTCCGGGCTCGACGGCATGCTGGAGGTGGCCTACACCCGGGGGAATCGCGTGGTCCCCGATTCCAGCGCCATCGACTACGCCGAGGATGGGGTGCGGGCGACCTGGTGGCAGGGATTGGGGCTCGAGAGTCGAATCGAAGCCGAGAGCGAGATCGAACACCGCCGCTATCACGATGATGCCGTTCGTCCCGGCTATGTGATGTTCACCGGCAACGGGCTCTTGACGGTGGGCGCGGGCGATCGTCTGGAGGTGAGATTTCGCGAGGAGCTCGAGGTCACCGGCTACCACGGACAGAGCCAGGTGTACTACGACCGTTTGCTCCAACTCGCGGGCATCGAAGCCGCGGTGAATCCGGGCTCGGGGCTCGAGCTCGGGCTCGAACCCCGGTACGCCTTCCTCCGCGCCGAACAGGGCTCGGGGGAAGACTACGACGAGTGGTCGGCGGTCATGTCCGGTGATTGGCTTCGGATCGATCGCTTCTGGATCACCGGCTCGGTGGAGATCGGCCGGCGCGACTACCGGGCGGCCGACACGATCGACTCCATCTTTTCCGATTACTCCTTCGTCAGGACCAATCTCTTTGCGACCGTCGAGCTCGGAAGCCGCACCACCTGGAACGTCCATCTCGACCATGAACCCGAGCGGCACGCGGTGGAGGGCGATGACACGACGACCGCCCTCTTCTCGACCGAGGTCGCGGTGCGATTCTGACGCGGGCCCTGCCGTCGACTCTGGCCGCCAGCTGCCGCGGTCAGTCTGCGATTTTCTCTAGAAAGAGACGACCCCCCTCGACCCGCAGGATGCTCGGGCTCGACAGCCAATCGCCGAGGATGACCAGAGCCTTCCGGCCGTCCTCACGTAGGGTCGGAACATGGAGATGGCCGAGCACGACCACATCGTGACCCTCGGCGAAGGCGGGCAGGGCGACCTCGCGATAGGCGCGATCTGCGATTCCCGCGTCGGGGAGCGAGTTCCGGCGTGACATGCGCGAGGAGAAGGTCGCCAGTCGAATGCCGAGGTCGGGATGAATGAGACGGTAGAGGGCGATGGCGACGGGATGGCGCAGCACCCGGCGGAGGAGCTTGTACGCAACATCCCCTGATCCCAGGCCGTCTCCGTGCGCGATGAAGAATCTCCGGCCCTGGATGTTCCCGGTCAGGATGCCGTCAGAAACTTCGATCCCCAGCTCGTCACGAAGAAAGGAGAGCGCCCAGAAATCGTGATTGCCGGCGACGAAGACGACGGGCATGCCCGCCTGGCGGAGAAGATAAAGGCGAGAGAGGACGGCGAAGCCGGCTCGCGGGATCGAACGGCGGTAGTCGAACCAGAAATCGAAGAGATCGCCGGCGATGATCAGAGCATCGGTACGAGGGTCGAGGCGGTCGAGGAAACGAGCGACCCGGGCCTCCCGTGCCTCTTCCTCGGGAGTCCGGTCATGTCCGAGATGGCAGTCGGAAAGGAAAAAGACCCGGGTCGGCTCTTCGTGGCCTATGCCCAACTTACTTGCACTGGGCGATCTTTCCGCTTCCATGCTCAATGATCCACTCCTGGGGTCCGAGCCGCTTCGCTTCGGATCAGGCATCGTGCCGCGTGCACCGATCGGGCGGCCGCTGCGCCGAGAAAAGGCCTCATGCACGCCGTGTCCCGATCCGAAATTGCAGGGTGCCTGGCCTTGAGCCGGGCACGGGACCCCAATGCACCACGCCCGAATGGGGCATCTGCCGGCCGGGACATCCTATACGAGCCCGGTAGCGCCCGGGCGGGCTCGGAATCCCGAGTCGGGGTAAGAAGGGACATTTCTTGCACCCGGCGGGTGAACTGGGGTTGACGCGGCTCGGAAGGCTCTGTTAAGGTCCCCCGCGGTCCTCAGCGCCTCTTCCGTAAGTTACACCAAATTCGACGGTTGCCGACCGTCGGCCCATCGGATCGCCCCATCCCGGTCATCCCCGGGGTGGCATCGTCATCGCCTCCAGCACAGGAGGGACGATTGTTCACACGGCTCAAGAGGCTGCTGGGAAAGCGAACCTTCACCCTGATGATCGTCCCCGATTCCGGGGAAGGCATTCGCAGCATTCGCTTCGGTTTATCTCGTCTTCGCTGGGGAATCATGGCCGGCATCGCGGTTCCCATCACCTTGCTCGCCGGCGCTTTTGTGCCCGGATTCCCGGGCATCGGTGATCCCCAAGCGGCTCGCCAGAACGCCCTTCTCCGAGAGCGCATCCGCGTCCTCGACGGCGACCTCGACCGCCTGCAGCGTCGAGTGGCCGAGATCTCGGCGCTTGAGTCGCGTGCTCGGCTGCTGGCCGGTCTCAGCCCGATCGACCCCGAGGTGCGCCAGATGGGAGTCGGCGGACCCGAGTTCGCCACGCACGACGGTCTCGCTCAGGCCAACCCCGAGGCCGCCAAGGAAGTGAACAAGGTGGCGCGAAGCGGGGAGGAGCTTCTCCGTCAGGCGCAGTATCAGCGTTACAGCTTTCTCGAGATCGTCGAGAGTCTCCAGAAGCAGCGCGAGTCCTGGGCGAAGGTGCCTTCGATCGCCCCGGTGTCGAGCGGAAAGCTGAGCTCGTGCTTCGGTGAGCGGCTCGATCCATTCACCGAGCAGCATTCCTTCCACCGCGGAGTCGATCTGTCGGCCGAGCGGGGGACGGCCATCTTCGCCACCGCCGACGGGCTGGTCGAATTTGCCGGCCGCGATGGTGGCTATGGGCTCACGGTCTGCATCGATCACGGCAACGGCCTCGAGACCCGATACGCCCATGTCCTCGATGTTATGGTGCGGAGGGGGCAGAGGGTGCGGCGCGGCGACGAAATCGCCCGAGTAGGAAGCTCGGGACGCTCGACCGGCTCCCATGTTCATTATGAAGTGCGGCTCAACGGCAAGGCGGTGAATCCCCAGGCTTACATCCTGCCCGCCGATGAGGTCGTGGACTAAGGCATCACCCGTCAATCTAACCCCCCCATTCCCTGCCGGCTGACCCCACCGGCGCTTCCGAGGCCAACCGACATGTCGGTGGTCACGACCTCGCCGGCCGGCTGCAACACCCGGATGCGGGTCGCATTACTTCCCTCCCGAGCCCCGTCGCGGCGGAGCGCCGCGCTCGGGGCGATGCTGTTGGCTCTCGGAGTACCGGCGCCGGCCACGATGGTCATGGTGATGGCCCCTGCCGACGCCGCGGCGGTGCCCATTGTCCAGAGCGTTCGCTACGGGACGGGTCCCCAGTCGACGCGCGTCGTCCTCGATCTGAGCGCCCGACCCGCCTATCACTATTCGATCACCACCGGTGAGCCGCCCGCCGTCATGGTGGAGATCGAGCAGGCGCTTCTCGCCCCGTCGGTGGACGACATCCGGGTCGGGGATGGATTGGTCGAGCGCATACGTCTCCTGGCCCCCGACGGAGAAGGGAGGCCGGTGCAGGCGCTGATCGAGCTCACGGTCCGAACCGAGGTGAATGTCTTCTTTCTGCCCGCCGGCAGCGGGAAGCCGCGCCGGCTGGTTATCGATGTGGCTCGTCCGGCTTCGCTCCCTGAGCCGGAGCCGAGGGAGAGCCGGGAACCGGAGGTGGCCGGCAGAGACGAGTCGGGCAAAGAAGCCCCTGCTGGATCCGCGAGCGATACGTCCTTTGGTGAACCCTTGTCGAGCGAGACGCCATCCGGGGCATCGACCGGCGAGGCGCCATCCCATGGAACGCGGTCCGGCGAGGCGGCGCCGGCACGCACCGCACCCCGCGCCAATGCAAGAAAGGCCTCGCCGGCGAAGTCCGCTCGGACCTGGGTCGTGGTCATCGATCCAGGGCATGGAGGCGAGGATCCCGGGGCACGGGGCCCGGCGGGCCTCTGGGAGAAAGACGTCTGCCTCGCCCTCGGCAAGGCCATTGCTGCCGAGCTCAACGCCCTGCCCAGCATCCAGGCGGTCCTCACTCGCGACAGCGACGTCTTCCTCACCCTGAGGCGGCGCACCCGGATCGCCGCCGAGAGGAAGGCCGACCTCTTCGTGTCGGTGCACGCCAATTCGAATCGGAGCCGGAAGGTGCAGGGGACCGAGGTCTATTTCCTATCCCTGCGCGGGGCGAGCGATGCCGAATCGCGTGAGGTGGCGATGCGCGAGAACGCCGCCGATCATGTCTCCGGAGTGCCTCCCGAATCGCAGGGGGACATCGAGAACATTCTCGTCGACTTGATGCGCACCTCGACTCTCGAGCGCAGCTCGGAGCTCGCAACTTCGGTTATCGATAACCTGCGTGGCGATGGGCGGCTCATCATCCGCGGGGTGAAGCAGGCCGGATTCGACGTCCTCAAGACGGCCGGCATGCCCTCGATCCTCATCGAATCCGCCTTCATCTCCCACGCCAAGGAAGCGAGGTTGCTCAAGAGTCGGCAATTCCACAAGGAGTTCGGCCAGCGCGCAGCCGCCGGCATCGTCCAGTACCTGGCTCGGGCGGCCGCTGCCGAAGCCCGCTCCGCCACCGTCGGTGCCGCCGACCCCGTTCCCCCCGTTCCTGCCGCTACTCCTCCCGCCGGAAGCTAGTTTCTCTCTCCGGCTCACTTCACGGGCCAACCCCTCGATTTCCTGGAATACCCGGCGGCGTCGGGCGTACTGGGAATCAAATGATCGATGGGCGCCGCTTGCGGGCAGCCGTTCGATCCCCCGATTTCCCGGCCGCGGCGTCCCTCGGCTCGTGGGTGAGGGGTGAATTCCCCCTGTTGGAGGAACATCCATGGCCAGCTCTTCTCCGACTTCTCGACTCGATCCCCGGCTGTATCAAATCGCGGTCTTGTCGGGCCTCCTCGCCTACGGGCTCCTCGGCCTCCATTTCGACATCGAGCCCCACCAGGTCGTCCTCATCCTCACCACCGTCCTCCTCACTCAGCTGGCCTGCAGCCGCCTGTGGAAACTCCCGGCCTTCGAGCCGAAGAGCGCGCTCATCTCGGGGCTCTCGCTCTGTCTGCTCATGCGAACCAACTCGATTCCGCTCTTGCTCGCCACCTCGATCATCACCATCGCCGGCAAATTCATCCTCCGTTTGAACGGCAAGCACATCTTCAACCCGACCAATTTCGGGCTCGTAGCGATGATGTTGATGACCGGGGGGCGCGTCTGGGTGTCGCCGGGACAATGGGGGAGTGCGGCCACCTTCGGATTCGGGATGGCCTGCCTCGGCGGGCTCGTCGTCAGTCGGGCGTCGCGAAGCGACGTGACCTACGCCTTCATCGCCTTCTACGGCGCTCTTCTTTTCGCCCGCGCGCTCTGGCTCGGAGATCCGCTCGAGATTCCGCTTCATGCGCTCGAGAGCGGGGCGCTCATTCTCTTCACCTTCTTCATGATTTCGGATCCCAAGACCACGCCCGATTCGCGCG
>JBIOUT010000082.1:0-6619 GCA_044867365.1 Candidatus Eiseniibacteriota bacterium
AGTGGGGACGGGGGTTCGGAGATTCATGGGCCGGGGGCAAATGACTTTGTTGGGATCTTGGGTCCGATGACGAAAACGGCGGCGGTTGAATGGCCTGAGTGGAGCGGGACTTGCTAGTCAGATGGTGACGTGGCCTGACGGTGGAGTACGCGTGCGGTAGCGCACGATGGAAACTCCCATTTTGCAATGTCAGCGCTCCGGACGATGGGAAAAGACCATCCCTCGAGGATGGGGAAGAGAGGAGTTGGTGAATGCCGCCGGTGACCCATGTGATCGCGACTCCCGAGTCTCAGGCGATGTTCAACCTCGCCCTCGAGCACATGCACCGCAACCACTTCAAGGAAGCGACGCGCAGCCTGCGCGAAGCGTTGCGGATGGCTCCGGACAACGCCCATTACCTCTCTTTCTTCGGGCTCTGCCTGGCGCGTGATACCCAGGATTACGAGGCAGCGATTCAGCTGTGCAAACGGGCGCTGGAGCAGATCCCGCACGACACGGTGCTGCGGGTCAACCTCGGCAAGGTATATCGCCTCAAGGGCGACAACGGCGCCGCTTATTCGAGTTTCATGGAGGCCTGGGAGGAGAATCAGCGCCATCCGGCGCCTGCGGCCGAGCTCACTCGCATGGGCATCCGCAAGCCGCCGGTGATTCCGTTCTTGCCGCGCGGGATCTGGGTCAATCGATTTCTTGGCAGGCTGCGGAAGAGAATGAAGCGCTCTCACGCCCCAGAGCGCGTCTAATCGCGAATTTCCTTCTCCTGACGGTTAAGTCGAGGCAGCGACTTCCGCACTCGGCGATTCGGCGCCGATCCCGAAATAGATCGCATCGGGATGATGGAAGACGAGCGCCGAGACGCTGGCTTCGGGCTCCATCATGAAGCCGTCGGTGAGCGTCACCCCGATCTCCTCCGGATGGATCAATTGGAAGAGGATCGCCTGATCCTCGAGATCGGGACAGGCCGGATATCCGAACGAGTAGCGCTTGCCGCGATAGTGAGCGCGGAAGCGATCGCGCATCGTCGTCTCCGGCGGATCGGGGAATCCCCACAGGGCGCGCAGGCGGGCATGGAGCCACTCGGCCGCCCCCTCGGCCGTCTCGATCGCGAGCGCCTGGAGCGCGTGCATGCGCACATACTCTCCCTGTCGCTTGGCCGACTCGGCTTGAGCGCGGATCCCTTCGCCGGCGGTAGTTACGAATAAGGCCACATGGTCGCGCTCGCCGTTGATCGGCGGCAGCACCAAGTCGGGGATCGAGAGCCCAGGAGCCTTGACTTGCCTCGGGAACGTGATCGTGGCCAGGGGCTCGGCGGCGCCGCGCCCGGCAAAGATGCTCAGGTCGTTGCCGTGGCTCTCGGCCTCGAAGAACTGCCAGACCGCCCGCACCTTCATCCCGCCGGCACGACACTCGGCCTTGATCGCTTCGACCGTTTCCTCGAGCGCGAGCGCCTTCTCATCACCCGAAGCACGAAGACGTTCGAAGTCGCCGCGCAGCCCGAGGTGGCGGCCGTAGAGCATCTGCGGGTTCATGTGCCCCCACACCTCGTCGAGGGTCTTGATCTCGAGCACATGACGCGCCAGATCGGGGACCGGTGGAATCGGAAGATCGACTCGCACGGCCGTGCTTCGTGTCGGCCCACGGCCATCCCCATCCCCGGCGAGTGCGGGTGGTGCAAGAACAACTTGCGCAGGAGCCGGCTTCGCCGGTGCCTCCACCGCCTCCGCCCCCGCCGCGACCCGTGCCTCGAGCTCGCGCCGCGCCCCGGGATCCATGAGTCGATTCATGAGGTCGAGACCGTTCATCGCGTCCTTGGCGTAGATCACCGTGCTCCCATACGCGGGACCAATACGCTCGCGAGTGAAACGCCTGGTGAGGGCGGCGCCCCCGACCAGGACCGGGATGCCGATGCCCGCGTCCTTCATGTCGTCGACCGTCACCACCATCTGCTGGGCGGATTTGACCAGGAGCCCCGAAAGTCCGACGACATCGGGCTTGTGCTCGCGGACCGCCGCGATCATCACCTCGGGCGGCACCTTGATGCCCAGATTGACCACCTGGTAGCCGTTGTTGGCGAGGACGATCTCGACCAGGTTCTTGCCGATGTCGTGTACGTCGCCCTTCACCGTGGCGAGGATGATCTTGCCGCGGGAGGCGGTCTCCGCCTTCTCCATGAATTGCTCGAGATGCCCGACTGCAGCCTTCATCGCCTCGGCGCTCTCGAGCACCTCGGCGACGATGAGCTCGTTGGCGTTGAACAGCCGCCCCACCTCGTCCATTCCCGCCATCAGCGGGCCGTTGATGATGGCAAGCGGGGCGGCCTCCTTGAGCTTGAGGTTCAAGTCATCGATGAGGCCGTCCTTCGAGCCTTCGATGATGTAGTTGGCGAGCCGCTCATCGAGAGGGAGATTCTTCGTCTCGCGCTTCACCCGCGAAGACGCGTTCCGGAAATGAGCCGCATAAGCAGCGATCGGATCGCCCCCGCGATTCCAGATCAGATCTTCGGCAAGGTGGCGCTCCGCTTCGGGGATCGACGGATAGCGCTCGAGCTTCTCCGAGTTGACGATCGCCAGATCGAGGCCAGCCTTGACGCAGTGATAGAGGAAGACCGAGTTGAGGACCTCACGACCCGCCTCCGGCAGTCCGAACGACACGTTCGATATTCCGAGGATGGTCTTGGTATCCGGAAAGGCCTGTTTGATCAGGCGAATGCCCTCGATGGTCTCGACCGCGCTACCCACGTACTTGGCGTCACCGGTGGCGCAGGGGAAGGTGAGGGCATCCCAGATGATGTCCTCGCCGGGGAGACCGTACTTGGCGGTCAAGAGCTCGTACGATCGGCGGGCGATCTCGAGCTTACGCTCGCGGGTGACCGCCATCCCCGACTCGGGATCTTCGTCGATGGTGCCGCAGACGACCGCGGCGCCGAAGCGGCGGGCGAGCGGCAACACCCGCTCGAAACGCTCCTCACCATCCTCGAGATTGACCGAGTTGATGATCGCCTTCCCCTGGCTGTAGGTGAGGGCGCGCTCGATCACCCGCGCGTCCGTCGAGTCGATCATGAGCGGCGTCTTCACCTTGCGAATCACCGCCTCGAGGAACACCTCCATGTCGGCGAGCTCGTCGCGGTCGGGGTCGGCGAGACAGATGTCGATGACCTGGGCTCCACCTTTCACCTGGCGGCGCGCGATCTCGCTCGCCTCCTCGATCTTGCCCTCGTTGATCAAGGACTTGAAGCGGCGGGAGCCGATGACGTTGGTGCGCTCGCCGACGAGCACCGGACGGATCTCTTCGGAGATTTCGAGGAAGTCGATGCCCGAGACGATCGTCCGCCGGTGATCGGCCGGGAGGCGGGGGCGCTTGCCCGCAGCCATCTGCGCCATGGCGTGGATGTGCTCGGCGGTGGTGCCGCAGCATCCGCCGAGCATGTTGAGCCAGCCGTGATCACTGAAGCGCTCGAGGACCCGCGTCATGCTCTCCGGCGTCTCGAGATAGCGGCCCTCGGAGTCGGGGAGGCCGGCGTTGGGCACGCAGGAGACGCGCGTCTTGGCGATAGCCGAGAGCGCCCGCAGGTGGTCGGTCATGAATTCGGGGCCGGTCGCGCAGTTGAGCCCGACCGAAAGCAATGGGGCGTGCATGACCGAGGTGTACAAAGCCTCGATGCCCTGACCGGCAAGCATGGTGCCCGTTGCTTCGATCGTCCCCGAGACCATGATCGGAATGCGGGCGCCGAGCTCCTGGAAAGCCGATTCGATGCCCTGCAGCGCCGCCTTGACGTTGCGCGTGTCCTGCTGGGTCTCGACGATCAAGAGGTCCGCCCCACCCTCGATCAGTCCCAATGTCTGCTCTCGGAAGGAGGCGATCAGTCCATCGAAGGTGACTCCGCCGGTTACGGTGATGGCCTTGGTCGTCGGACCCATCGAGCCGCCGACGAAGCGGGGAGAGCCGGAGAACTCGGCGACCGCGCGCCGGCCGAGCTCCGCCGCCCGCCGGTTGAGCTCACGGGCGCGCGCTTCGAGCCCATACTCGGCAAGGACGATCGGGGTGCCGCCGAAGGTGTCGGTCTCGATGATGTCGGCGCCGGCGGCGAGGTAGCCGCGGTGGATGTCGAGGATGACCTCCGGACGGCTCACCACCAGGTGCTCGTTGCAGCCTTCGAGGTCGGCCCCGCCGAAGTCGGCGGCGCTCAAGTTGCGCGCCTGGATGGCGGTGCCCATCGCGCCGTCGAGGACGAGGATGCGCTCGCGTAGGAGCTCCTCGATGAGGGGCGTCTTTGAGGCGCGCGAATTCAAAACCAGGTCTCCTCGGGGCGAAGCAGCTGGGGGAGCTGACACATCGCCGGGGGCGCGGGCTGTCGTTCAACTCTATCAGGAGAGTATCGGGCCCGTGGTGAGGGGCATTGAACTTTCCTCATCGGGTGGTCGCCCCGGGCATCCGCCCCAGCATAGTAAGTCATTGTTTAAACCAAAGATCCGGGGATTATCGCGGGTTTCCACCGAGCCTCTCAAGCAGAGCTCGGGAGCCGGATGCACTTGTCCCCCCGGAGTCGAATTGGGTAGGCTGCGCTCGCTCGTCGGACCGGGGCTACCTTGGCGCCCCGGGCGCTGGATCCATCCCGTTTCCACCCCTCCACATCCACGGTTTCGCCAAGTCGTGTGGAGGCGGCCGGGTCCATCTCAGGAAGGAGGATGTCCGTGGTTCGACTGCTTGGTGTACTGCTGCTCGCGACCGGGCTCTTGCTCGGGTTCGCCGAGCCCAGCGCCGCGTTGCCGTTCGCAAAAGTCGGTATCGGCGCCTACGGGGGAACCAACATTCCGCTTGTCCAGGACGATGCCAAGACCGGGGGGTTGTTCGGCATCCGCGGCCGGGTGGGCCTTCTCTCGCTGGTCATGTTCGAACCTTCGGTGAACTTCCTCAAGAACGGCGACGGAGATGTGGATGTCAACGGACAGACCGTGACCCTCGAGGCTCCCAAGGTCACGAGCTACACCTTCAACCTCCTCCTCAAGGGCGGGTTCACCTATGCGACCGGCGGGATCGGCTGGAGCTCGGTTGAGATCCCCGGAGGCGGCGAAAAGACGAATGAACCCACCTACAACTTTGGCGGCGGCGTCGAGATCGGGGTCGGCCCCCTGGCCGTCGACGTGAGCCCGCGGCTCTTCGTCATCAACACCGCGGACAAGGCGTCGCGCAAGAATCTCGAGATCATGCTTGGCGTCAACTATTACATGTTCTGAGAGGGGGCCCACACATGATCAAGATGATCGTCAGGAAACCGGTCATTGCCTTCGCCGTCCTCGGCTTCGCCGCGGTGCTCTCAGGCTGTCTCATCTCGGGAACCAAGGTGTTTACCCTAGGCCTCGAGGACATCCCGGTCTCGGCGAGCGGAACGTTTACCCGCACTGCGGTCGATCTCACCGAGAACGACACCTTCAACGACCATAAAGATGAGATCCGACTCATCGACCGGTTCGGGTTCATCTGCGACATCGTCAACCCGACGGCCGGGACGGTGAATGTGTCGGTCTACTTCAGCACCGATCCGAATCTCACCGACAACCAGGTGGCGACCCAGGCGACCCCGCTCTTTCGTAACTTCGCGGTCTCCGCGAACTCGACGAGGCACATCAGCTACGACGAGTCGCTGACGTTGCTCGAGAACTTCGGGGCCCTGCAGGAGGTGCTCGCGACCGGACAGCTCACTTTCTACTCGACGTCCACTTCCGGGGCGTTCAACCTGCTGATCGACAACCCGGTGCTGGTCATCACCTTCACCGTCGGTCTCTAGATCGCTCTCGCGAGCAATCTCCTGAAGCACGAAGCCCTGCCGGTCGGCAGGGCTTCATGGTTATTATTGAGATCGCTACTTGATGGCCAGTTTGGGGTTGACGCTCTGAGGCGTGTCATCGCCATCCGGACCGCCATTTCTCTCATCCGACATGACCAGGCTCAGAAGGTCCACTCGTCCTTCTCCCAGTAGACCCCGGTAGGGACTTTGGAACTGGTCGAGGTCGAAGCTCGTGTCCTCGATGATCTCCTGCAGCGACCCGGCGTCACAGGTCTCGATGGCCAGACGTAACGCTGCCGCGCCGGAGATGAACGGGGTCGCCATGGACGTTCCGCTCCAGACGGCGTAGCCCCCGTTCCAGTAGGTGGACATGATCCCCTCCCCGGGGGCGGAAATGGAGATGTGGCTGCCGTAGTTCGAGAACGCAGCCTTGCGGTCGGCGGCATTGGTGGCCGCAACCGCCATCACCTCGGAGAGGCTGGCAGGGAAGTGGTGCTCGTCTCGCACTCCCTGGTTCCCCGCCGATGAGACCACCAACACCCCTGCCTGTCGAGCTTCCTGGATGGCCCTTCTCATGGTGTTGACTCGAGCATCCAGTCCGAGGCTCAAGTTGATCACCTTGGCCCCATCCTGGACGGCATAGTAGATCGCACGAGTGACGTTGTAGGCGGTCCCTATGCCGTCGGAATCGAGAACCCGAAGCGGCAGCAATTGCACCTGAGGGGCCGCGGCCGCGACGATGCCCGCCACGTGCGACCCATGCCCCGTGCCCTCATCGATCAGATTGTTCTGGTTGTCGTCGATGCCGTTGGGAAGGTCGGCCGGTTCGTTGTCCTC
>JBIOUT010000083.1:0-2467 GCA_044867365.1 Candidatus Eiseniibacteriota bacterium
TCTTGACGATCTCCCTCTCGGTCGCCATGTCGATGATCTCGCCTTCACGCGAAATTCCGGTGTTGTACATGATGTCGAACTCGGCTTGCTTGAACGGCGCCGCGACCTTGTTCTTCACCACCTTGACCCGTACACGGCTGCCGGTGACCGTCTCGCCTTCCTTGATCGAGCCGATGCGGCGGATATCGACGCGCACTGAAGAGTAGAACTTGAGCGCCCGGCCGCCGGTCGTGGTCTCGGGGTTCCCGAACAATTGACCGATCTGCATGCGGATCTGGTTGATGAAGATGACGCAGGTGCGTGACTTGGCAATCGCGGCGGTGAGCTTGCGAAGCGCCTGGGACATGAGCCGCGCCTGGAGGCCCATGTGCGAGTCGCCCATCTCGCCTTCGATCTCCGCCTTGGGCACGAGCGCCGCCACCGAATCGATCGCCACCACATCGACCGCTCCCGAGCGCACCAGGGTCTCGGCAATCTCGAGCGCCTCCTCACCGGTGTCCGGCTGGGAAACATGGAGGTTGTCGATGTCGACGCCGATGAGTTGCGCATAGTGCGCATCGAGAGCGTGCTCGGCGTCGATGAAGACGGCATGGCCTCCCAAGCGCTGCGCCTGGGCGATGATCGACAAGGTGAGCGTCGTCTTGCCCGACGATTCCGGGCCGAAGACCTCGACCACTCGCCCGCGCGGCACGCCCCCTACCCCGAGCGCCAGGTCGAGCCCCAAGGAGCCGGTGGGGATCGCCTCGATGCGAACCCTGGCGGATTCGTCGCCGAGCTTCATGATCGCGCCCTTACCGTGCTGCCGCTCGATCTGGGCGATCGCCAGCTCCAGCGCCTTCGCTTTTTCCTTCTGGATCTCCATCGCCATGAGATTGCTCCTCAGGTTTTGAATGTCGAATGATCGGAGAGCGCGCCTCGCTCACCTCACCCCGCCGCCTGGAGTTGCGGGCGAACCGCTCGACCTCGCCCCTTCGACGCCGCCTTACGACGTTCCCTCCCCCGCAATCTATCGATCGCGGTGGCGGGATCAAAGAAGTTTGGAAGCTCGGCTCCGCTCCTGCCTCTCCTTCCTTATAACATCACGTATGAGTAGTCAACAGAATTTTAGGTTCGGCGCAAAGGGGCCACATGAACGTTGACATAGGTCGGTCCGCGCGGTGAGAGCCGGCTCTCGATCACCGCCACCTCGCCAACCTCGAATTCGGCGGGCTCGAGGGCCGCTTCGGCAATCGCCTCGTGCATAGCCGAGGTTGCCTGTGCCGGTCTCCTCTCCAGTTTGCGGCCGCCCCGGCCCCGCGGGTTGGGATCCCGCACTCGACCCAAAGTCAGATGCGGGGTGAACGGTCGATCGGCTCTGCCCAGGCCGGCAGCGACGAAACCGTCCTCGAGGGCCGTCGCCAACCGGAGCAAGGACTCCTCGCCGGCGCTGACCCCCGCCCAGACCACTCGCGGGCGCCCTCGGGGAGGGAAGGTGCCGATGCCTTCGAGACGGGCGGTGAATGCGGTCGTCATTTCCGCCACCTCGGTCACCACCTTCATCACCGCCTCGATCTCGTCGGCTCGCAGCTCCCCGAAAAAGCGGAAGGTGAAGTGCAGGTTCTCGGCTTCGACCCATTTGACGTCTACGAGCCGCCGATCGAGGGCTTGCTGGGTGAGGGCGATGGCCTCGGCGAGAGCTCCGGGGAGCCGGGTTGCTACGAAGATGCGCGCCATCGCCGCCTCCGCATGAGTTTCATTGCAAGAGCCAAGCCCCGGTCCCGGCCACCATCCGATCTCCCCGTCTCGTACGTCGATCAACCTGCCGCAACCGGCATTCAGCACCACTGTTCAATTGTGAAACGCCACTAATCTTGGACTAAGACTATTGCTATTAACAGCTTATGATATTAACGGATGACGGCCTCGAGTTCTTGCGGAGCTTGAACCGGCTCCTCCCAGGGAGGGGTTGACGAGTGGCCCCCTTTGCCGTAGTGTGTTCCGCCGATCAAGCAGACTTTGGGGGAGGGTTGCCCCCAAGGGAAGAGAGCGGTCACTCCGGCGGTCCGGAAGACCGAGAGGAGCAGCGCACGAGCGCCGTTCCACCGAAGCCCGCTCAAACATCCCTGCGTCCCCCGAAGCAAGCGCGGGGGGGTCGAGGAATCGGCGACGATGCCGGTTCTCCGCCCCGACGATGATTCCGACCCCGCGGTTGGGTCATCGATCACCCGGCATGCTTGCGCAGGGATGGGGTCTCCTACAGGAGGGAAGGTATGTTCAGGAGCTTGCTCATTGCCTTGGCGTCGACCGCGCTCTTGGCGTCGATCGCCGCCGCAGACGTACCGCACAGCCTCGGTAAGGGCCATTGGTCGCTCGGTTACGAGGCTGACAGCGATCCCAACATTCAGTTCGGGATCGGCGTCGCGGACATGACCCGGATCATCGCCAGCGTCGCTATTCAGAATAACGATCCGGGTGGCACCGCCGAGTC
>JBIOUT010000084.1:0-6697 GCA_044867365.1 Candidatus Eiseniibacteriota bacterium
ACGGGATACATCATCCCGACGCTGCTCAGGCTCGCGGCACGATTCGAGATGAGAGGCGAGATGACACGCGCCGCCGAGCTTCGCCGGCGGGCGGTGCGAATGGGCGAATGGGAGATCGAGGTACAGATGCCGGGGGGATGCGTACAGGCCGACTACTGGGGGGCGCCGCCGCGGCCCGCGGTGTTCAATACCGGGCAGGTGCTCTTCGGCTGGTGTGCGCTGCATGACGACGACCACGATCCACGCTGGCTTGCGCCGGCGCGCCGTGCGGTCGATTGGCTTCTCATGATGCAGGAGCCGGATGGCAGCTGGCGCCGGGGACAATCGCCCAAGGCTCCTTCACCGGTGCACACCTATGATGTGCGAGTGGCCTGGTCGCTCCTAGAATTCCATCGGATCACTCGCCAGTCGTCGGCACGAGCGGCGGCTGAACGGTCCGCCGACTGGGCGGTGAGTCGCCAGGAGCCGGACGGCTGGTATGCCGACACCTCGCTCGGAGATCGCGACACCCCACCGACGACCCATCCCATCGGCTATGTGCTCGAGGGACTGCTCGCCTGTCACCTCCACCTGTCACACCCCCGTTATCTCGAATCGGCGCGCCGTGCCGTCGACCGGCTCCTCGCGCACCAAAGCCCCGACGGCCGGTTCCCCGGCGCCTTCGCACGCGCATGGCGCCCGTCCGGGCGATCGAGCTGTCTCACCGGCAACGCTCAGATCGCGATCGCCTGCGGTTGGCTCCATGTGATCACCGGCGAGCCGATCTACCTCGACGCGCTGCGACGCGCCAACCGATTCGTCGCGCGTACCCAGCTCCTCGACGACCCGGATCCCGGCATTCGCGGCGGAGTCAAGGGATCGCATCCCAATACCACCGGATATAGTCCCTTCTTCTATCCCAATTGGGCGGCCAAGTTCTTCCTCGACGCGCTCATCCTCGAGGAATCGCTCGAGGGGGACGATGCCTCCGCACTGCGTGCGCGCCTGCCCTGGTGCGGTTAAGTGATGACCCTCGACCGCCGCGAGGCGCCGGCCAACCATCTGTTCCAGACCCAAGCGTGGGCGGAGATACGTCGAGCCGACGGCTGGCGGAGTGAGCGTGTGGACGGGCCCTGGGGCTCTTATCCGGTGCTCGTCCGGGCGCTCCCCGTCGCCGGACGCACTCTGGTCGAAGCGCCCTATGGACCCCCCGGTCCGTATGACGACCCCGAGGCGGTGCGCGATCTCCTAAGGCGTCTTAGTGCATGGGCGCGCCGTGCCCGCGCCGCAGTCGTCCGCATCAACCCGTATCTTCTGGCGCGCCCCGGCGAAGGGCGGATTGCGTTGCTTAACCAAATCTTTGCCGAGCTCGGATTCCGCCGGAGCAGCGAGTCGATGGGCTACGTCCACACCTACATTCTCGATCTCACTCAAGGCGAGGACGCTTTGTGGGCGGGATTCGAGAGTCCGGCCCGCCGGGCGGTCAAGAAATCCGAGCGCTTCGGGGTGTGGGTGACCGACGCATTGCAGCTCGGACCCTTCACCACCCTCTACGAGGGCATGGCGCGACGAACCGGCCTCATTCCCGAATCTCGTGATTTCTTTGCTCGTCTCGAGGACATTGCCGTGCGGGGCGGGCACCTGCATTTCCTCGAAGCCCATGCCGGCGACCCCGCATCCGCCGGCCGTCCGGCCGGCGACACCCTCCTCGCCGGGCTCCTCTTTTCGACCGTAGGTAAAATCGCCGTTAATTTATGGGGCGCGTCGGTGCCGGAGGGCGGACCGGTTCGCGCCAACGTGCGGCTGCAGTGGGAGGCGATCCGCTGGGCGCGAACCGCCGGTCTTCGCATCTATGACCTCGGTGGCTTCACCGTCGACGCCGAGGAAGGCTCGAAAAAGGCCGGAATCCAGCGCTACAAGAAGCAATACGGGGGGGAGCTCGTCGAGCTACCCGGCACCTTCTCGTTGATTCTCGATCCCTGGGTAGCCAGCGCCGCCTCCGGTCTCCGGCGCCTCAAGGCGCGGCTCGCGGGCTTCGGGCGCTTCCACCCCCTGCCGCCATCCTCCACGCCGGAAACGACCGGCTAGACTTAGACAAGGAAGCGCGTATCACCCGAGCGCGAGCTTCCGTCCGTAGTCGCTCGGGGCCGCGCGTTCCGCCCCCGGCAGGCAAACCAAACATCTGTGGAGGTGCGGTTTCATGAGGACGAAATCCCCAGTTGCTCAACTCACCTTGCTTGCGCTCGCTTTACCGAGCTTCGCTTTTGCTCTTCCGCACGCCACTGCCCGACTCGACGGGGCACAAGAAGTGCCCCCGGTTGTCACCGGAGCCACCGGCACCGCTTCAGTATGGCTCAATGAAACGCGCACCGAGCTCACTTACGACGTCACCGTTCAGGGGCTGTCGAGCGCCATCACCCTCGCCCATTTTCATAACGCCGCCGCCGGAGTGAACGGCGGCGTCGTCAAGACGATCACCGGCTCGTTCGTCGGCAACACCGCTACCGGTGTGTGGCGCTCGACCGACGCCGAACCTCTGACCCCGGCGCTTGTCGCCGAGCTCCTTGCCGGCAACATCTATATGAACGTCCATACCGTGAATCACGGCGGCGGCGAGATTCGCGGGCAGTTGGATGTCATCGCCGGGGTCCACCTCAAGGCCTCGCTGGCCGGCTTTCAAGAGGTGCCGCCGGTCAACACCGCGGCGCAAGGGACCGGCGTCTTCACCCTGACCGACGCCGGTCTTGCGTACGACATCACGGTCAATGGGCTTTCGGGGCCGATTACCCTCGCCCACTTTCACAACGCCTTCCCGGGTATCAACGGCGGGGTCGTGCGCACGATCACCGGCTCGTTCGTCGGCAACACGGCGACGGGCATCTGGACCAAGACCGACGCCGAGCCGCTGACTCCGGCCCTGGTCGCAGCCATTTTGAACGGCGCTGTGTATGTGAATGTTCATACCGCCGCCAATCCCGGGGGCGAGATCCGGGGCCAGCTCCGGTTGACGAGCACGAGCGGGCTCACCGCCCGGCTCAACGGCGCCCAGGAGGTGCCGCCGGTCCCCGAGCCCGGCACCGCCACCGGCTCGTTCAGCCTCGACCTGTCACGCACCGCGCTCACCTACGACATCACCTTCGAGGGCCTCACCGGCCCGCCCACCCTCGCTCACTTCCACAATGCCCCTGCGGGAGTGAATGGGGGGGTCGTGAAAACGATTACCTCGTCGATCGTCGGCAACAGCGCGAGTGGAGTCTGGGCAGCGACCGATGCCGAGCCGCTGACGCCGGCGCTCGTCAATGAGCTCCTGGCGGGGAGGATCTACGTCAACTTCCACACAGCGGCCCATGGCGGCGGCGAGATTCGCGGGCAGCTCATCCTGACCACCGGCATCGGCCGCACCGCCACTCTCGACGGCGGTGAGGAGGTGCCGCCGGTCGCCACTCCCGCGACCGGCACGGGCTCATTCGTCCTGACCGATCAGGGAGTGGTTTTCGACGCCACGGTCGAAGGATTATCGGCCGCGATGACCGCGGCGCACTTCCACAATGCGCCGGCGGGAATAAACGGTGGGGTGGTTCGTACGCTGACCGGTGATTTCACCGGGGCGACCGCCACCGGCACCTGGCGGCCGTCCGACGCCGAGCCCCTCACTCCCGATCTGATCGGCAGCTACCTGACCGGGGGTCTCTACATGAATGTCCATACCACGGCACATCCCGGCGGAGAGATACGCGGCCAGCTCAACGAGCACTCGGTCGTGGGTATCGCGCCGGCAGAGAGCCCCGCGCGGCAGTGGAGCCTGGCTCAGAACTACCCCAATCCGTTCAATCCAACGACCACCATCCGCTACGAGCTCGCCCATCCCGAGCACGTGACCTTGACTCTCCATGACGTTGCGGGGCGGCAGGTCGCGGTCCTCGTCGACAAGGTCCAGGAAGGGCGGCAGTCGGTCAATGTCGACGCCGGCGGGCTGGCGAGCGGCGTCTATTTCTACCGGATCACGACTCCGAGCTTCAGCGAGACCCGCAAGCTCGTCCTGAACAAGTAGCCATCGCAAAGTAGCCACGGCGGAAACCACGCGCGGAGCCTCACCCGCGGAAAAGGCCGCCGGGCCAACAAGCCCGGCGGCGTATGGTTTCTCCGGCGCTTCTCGACGCCCTATGGTTTCTCAGATGCTTCTCGATCGGTCTCCTGCCGGCCGATGAGCGCGAGATTCCGCGCATAGACGAATACCCCCACCGCCTGACCGGCCATCCCCACCGGGTCGCCGCGCCGCCAGAAATAAGCAAAGAGCGCCGCACCGCCGAGCAAGCTGAGGAGCCAGAACGAGGTGGGCATGATGCTCGCCCGCGCGCGCTCGGAGGCGATCCACTGGACGAGGAAACGGGCCGAGAAGGCGAGCTGGGCGCCGAACCCGAAGGCGAGCCAGGGCCACGGGAGCCCCGCCGCCGCCTGAGCATTCAGCGGGGGCCCGGTCGCGGCGAGACCGGTCGCTGCAAGAATGAGCCCGGAGATCGCGGCGAGCAGGGACCAACCGAGAACACGACGTGCGCTCGCCGACAGGGACGCAGGCTTGGACATGACCATGATCAGGACCTCGCCTCGTGGGTGGCCTGAGGCTCGTGGGGGGTGGAGGGATCGACCTGAGGGGAGACCGATTCGACGGCAATCCAATTGCGTTGCCGGGAGATGAGCCAGCGAACGCCGAAGAGATCGGGTAATCCCCTCCACAACCGATCGAGGATGCCGTACTTGCTCGCGCCGGCGCGGCGCGGGCGATGGTTGACCGCGATCTCGGTCATGACGAAACCGCGCATGCGAACGAGAGTGGGCAGGAAACGATGCATGCCGTCAAAGAAAGGCACCTGGAGCGCCGCCTCACGACGAATGACCCGTGTCGAGCAACCGACGTCGGTCACCTGATCGCCGGTGATCCTGTTGCGGACCCGATTGGCGATGCGCGAGGCCAGGCGGCGCGCCGGACTGTGCCGGCGGCTCACCCGGATGCCATTGACCATGTCGAACCCGCCGCCGCGAGCATGCTCGAGCTGGCGGACGAGATCGGCGGGATCGTTTTGGCCGTCACCGTCGAGGGTGCCGAGCCAGGTGCCGCGAGCGGCGAGGAAGCCGGCGCTGAGGGCCGCGGACTGGCCTTGGCAGCGGTCGAGATTGATCAGGCGATGAGGCGGCTTGAGGGCCGCCAGGCGTTCTGCCGTAGCATCCGTCGAGCCGTCGTTCACCCAGACCACTTCCCAGGTGTAGTCGACCTTGGCAAAGGCTTGACCGATCTCCTCCGCCAGCCGCACGACGCAGCCTTCTTCGTTGTGAACCGGGATCACGACACTGAGCAAGGGATCTGCCTCCGGCATACCCCTCCTTCCTGGCTTTCGCCCAAGGACTTCCGGCGTCGCCTGCCGAGCCGGGGGCCGACATGCTACGCCGGCGGCCGACAAACCGCTAGTGGACGGTGCGGCGCCGGTTCCGGATGTAGTCGACGAAAACGAAACCTCCCAGGCGCTCGGCGCTCGCATAGTAGGCGCGACCTCGGTTCACCCGAGTGAGCTCATCGACGAAACGCACGAGCTCGGGATCCTGGGCGAGCATGAAGGTGGTGATGACGATGCGCTTCCGGCGACACGCCGTAGCCTCGTCGAGGGTCTTGACCACGATGCGAGGATCGAGTCCGAAGGGATTCTTGTAGAGCCGCCCACCCTCCTCGAAGATGCAGGAGGGCTTGCCGTCGGTCACCATGAAGATTTGCTTTTGCAGGTGTTTCTTCCGCCCCAGAATCTCCTGGGCAAGGCGAAGGCCGGCGCGAGTGTTGGTGTGATAAGGGCCGGCATCGACATAGGGGAGATCGCCGACGCTCACCCGCTGGGCATCGTCACCGAAGAGGACGACATCGAGCGAGTCGCGCTTGAAGCGGGTGAGTATGAGCTCGGAAAGCGCCAGCGCCACTCCCTTCGCCGGGGTAATCCGATCCTCGCCATAGAGCACCATCGAGTGACTGACATCGAGGAGGAGTACCGTCGCACAGGAAGTCTGGTAATGCCGCTCGTAGACCTCGAGGTCTTCCTCTCGGAGATCGAGTGAGCCCTGGCGGCTTACCGCGTTTTTAACCGAGCTCAGATAGTCGATCTCCGAAGCCGAGTCCCCGAAGCTATAGGGTCGGGTTTCAGCCATCGGCTCGCCATCCCCTCCCTCCTGAGCCGTCGGATGATCGCCCTCGGCCCCGCGCGCCAGAGAAGTGAAGATCAGATGAAGGGAGTCCTGGCGAAGCCTCCGCTCACCCTTCGCGGTAAGACTTGCACCGTTAGGAGCCTCCCGGATCAAACCGAGCTGCTCGAGCAGCTTGCGGAGGCGCTGGCGATCGAAATCGACGGTGAGGACCCCCCGGTCGGCAAGCATCTCCATCCAGCGCAATGCCTCCTCGACATCCCCGCTGGTTCGCAGGAGGAGCTGATTGAAGAGATCGACGAGCCCGCGCTGAGTGAGCGCTTGGCGGGCGAGCTCGGGGTCAAACTCCGAGTACCGGAAGTGCATGGCGCCGGGATGTCCTTTCTTCCGAGGCGTGTGTAGGAACTGCTTCTCCGAGCCCCTCTCGCTCCCGGGCCAAACCTACAACCTCGCTCCCAGAGGGCACTTGTGTCCGGGGGATAGCCGGCATGTTAGTTGCTTTTCGTCGCGCGCGAGTCTCGGCTCGGTTGCGTGGGTT
>JBIOUT010000085.1:0-3029 GCA_044867365.1 Candidatus Eiseniibacteriota bacterium
ATCCGCTCCGATTCGATTCTGGCCCAGACCTCGAGCTTGTTGGCCGGCAGCACCACGAAGTAGGCGGTCAGGTCCTCGGTGGTGAAGGCGTTTTGAATGGTGCCGCCGTGCCGGTCGTACGTGCCCCAGATCTCGTTCTTGATTACATAGCGGCGCATCTCGTTCTCGAGCCGGCTCATCTCGGCTTCGAGCCGCTCGAGCTCCGGACTCTTGGCCGCCGGCTCTCGGGACAACACGCCTGGAGCTCCGGCGAGTCGCCGCCGCTCGGCATCGATCGCGTCCATCGTCTGCTCGATGGCGTTGAGATAACGCTTCTCGGCCGCGTAATCGGCGGTCCCGAGGCGCTCGGTGCCCTTGAACAAGAGATGTTCGAGGAAATGAGCCATGCCGGTGCGTCCGCGCGGCTCATCGGCGGCCCCGACTCCGACGGCGATGATGCAAGCGACGGTGGGCGCCTGGTGTCGCTCGACCAAGAGAAAGCGCATCCCGTTGGGGAGTACCAGCTCCTGGACGAGATCTTCGGGTGGGCCCGCGGCCAACGAGGGAGCGCCGGCGAGCCATGACCCGGCGACAAAGGCGAGCGTGGCGGGGTGGACGCGAACCTTGAGAGCCATGGGTCGTCTCCTCGGCGGTGGATGAGGGGGAGATGGCAGTCTAGCACCTGAGCGCGCGGTTCTCGGCAAGTCATTTGCGAGGCATTTGCTAGAATTCGGCCGGTAAGGGCCCCGATCCCTTGATCCGCGCCGATGCGGTGTCGGATCGCCCCTCGTGGAGGTTCTCATTGTCGAAACTCGAGGCCATTGGTCACTACCGGATCATCCGCAAGCTCGGGGAAGGCGGGATGGGGGTGGTGTATGCCGCCGAGGACGAGCGATTGGGGCGGACGGTGGCGCTCAAGATGATTCACGAGGAGACGGGGGACCCGGCGGCGCGGGAACGCCTGTGGCGAGAGGCGCGGTCGGCGGCGCGGGTGAATCATCCCAATATTTGTCAGATCTACGATGTGGGCGAGGAGAAAGGGGAGCCCTATCTGGTGATGGAGCTCCTCGAAGGGGAGCCCTTGGCCCATCGCATTCATCAGGGCCCGCTGGCGCTCGCTGAGGCGGCGCCGATCGCCCTTGGAGTATTGACCGCGCTCGCAGCGCTCCACAGTCGTGGGGTCCTGCATCGGGACCTCAAGCCGTCGAACGTGTTCCTGACCGCCCATGGGGTGAAGCTCCTCGACTTTGGATTGGCGCGGATGTCGCGCGCGACGGCAGCGATGTCGGCGAGCGTGACGGTGGCCACGGGGGAGCGGTCATTGACGATGCCGGGAGCGGTCGTGGGGACTCCGCGTTACATGTCGCCTGAGCAGCTGCGCGGCGAGGAGATCGACGAGCGGTCGGATGTATTCGCCGCGGGAGCGCTCTTGTTCGAAATGTTGGCCGGGAGGCCGGCATTCGGCGGGACGACGCCGATCGAGGTGTATCACGCCGTCCTCTACGAGCAGCCGCCGGCGCTCGCGGGAACGGCGGCAATCGCGTCGGTGAACCGGATCATCTTCCGGGCGGTGGCCAAGCACACCGCGGAGCGCTACGAAACCGCCGAGGCGATGGCCACGGATTTGCGGCCGGTGATGCTGGCGCCCGATGCCGGGGCCGAAGTCAGCGCCCGGCCGATGACCCGGCTCATCGTGTTGCCGTTCCGGCTGCTGAAGCCCGATACCGAGATCGACTATTTGAGCTCGAGCCTGGCCGATGCCATCAGTTGCTCGCTCTCGAGCTTGGGCTCGCTGCTTGTGCGATCGAGCTTGACGGCGTCACGCTACACCGGGCCGGATGTCGACGTGAAAAAGATTGCGACCGAAGCCGAGGTGGATGCGATTCTGACCGGCACCCTCCTGCGAGCCGGAGAGAACATCCGGGTGAGCACGCAGCTGGTCGAGGCTCCTTCGGGAACGCTGGTCTGGTCGAGTACGTCGCAGGTGTCGTTGCGTGAGATGTTCTCCCTCGAAGAGTCGCTCACTCAGCAGGTGGTGCAGTCGCTCTCTCTCCCGGTCACCGATCGCGAGAAGAAGATGCTCAGGCGCGATGCTCCGGCAAGTCCCAGCGGGTACGAGTTCTATCTGCGGGGAAGCCAGCAGGGTTATGCGCCGGACCACTGGCTCGTGGCTCGCGATCTCTTCCAGCGCTCCGTCGACGAGGATCCACGATATGCGCCGGCCTGGGCGCGGTTAGCCCGTTGCCACTGGCTGGTAGGCAAGTTCATCGAGGATTACGAGCATAACCGTGCGCGTGCGGAGACGGCGCTCAAGCGAGCCCTCGAGGTCAACCCGGATCTGGCGATGGCGCACACGCTCTACGCCAATATCGAGCTTCATTCCGGGAGATCGATCGAGGCCCTGCAGAGACTGCTTGTTCGTGCCCGCGCCCAATGGAACGAGCCCGATCTCTTTGCCGGCCTGGTGACCGCATGCCGCTTCTGTGGATTGCTCGAGGCCTCGGTGGCGGCGCACGAGCAAGCCCGGCGGCTCGACCCCAAAGCGGCGACCAGTCTCAGGTACACCTATCTCCTGCTCGGGGATTATCAGCGTGCGCTCGACGAGTTCCCCGGCGATGTGCCGTATGCCGAGTCGTGGTTCTTGATCCGCGCGGGACGCGAGGCGGAAGCGCTGGCGAAGCTGGATAAGTTCCAGCAGGACGCCGAAATGAATCGGGGTATCGCTCGCCCCTGGACCGCGGGGATGCGCGCTTTGCTCGAGGGCAAGCGCGCCGCCGCCTTTACCGATGCCGATTGGTTTCTGGCCAATTTCCCCGATCCCGAAGTGGTGTTCCTGACCTCGACCCTCTTTGCCCGCCTGGGCGAAGCGGAGCGTGCATTGTCTGCGCTTCGTGAGGCGGTCGAGCGCGGGTATTTCTGCTTCCCGGGACTGGTGCGCGACCCGTGGCTCGATCCCCTGCGCACCACTCCCGAGTTCCGTGACATCCTGCTCGAAGCAGAGACTCATCACCGGAGCGCGGTCGCGGCCTTTCTCAAGGAAGGCGGCGACC
>JBIOUT010000086.1:0-5984 GCA_044867365.1 Candidatus Eiseniibacteriota bacterium
GGCGGCGAGCTCGCCGCCTGGGGGCTCGGGACCGCCCTCGTTCTCGTCCGACAAGGGGAGGAGCTCCTCGAGCTCGGCACATCCGGCTTCACCTCCGTCCCGGCCGCCGGCCCGATCGCTCGTTCCGGCGAAGGGAGGGGCCTCTGGCAGGGCCGGCTCGAGGTCGGCCCGGGGACGGCGGTTTGTCTGGTCGAGCGAGCCACCGCCGCTCGCCTGGGATGGTGGCGGCTTCGGCATGCCCTCGGAGCGGCAAGCGGCGAAGAGATCCTGGCCGAGCTCGGTTTGGCGGACGATGTCGCGGTGGCGGGCCGGGTGATCCGGGGCTCGCTCGCCGCCGGTACGCCCATGAGCTCTCTCGAATCGCGATTCGTCACCGGCCCGCCTTCAGCGCCGGCGGTTGAAGCGCCGGCCACAACTGAAAGGCATGCGGCACCTGAACCGCCCGCACCCGCAGATCAAGAGCTCATGATTCGGGGCGGCCGGCGGTACGGAGAGGAACGCCCACGCTATGGAGAGGAGCGCCAGCTCTCGTGGTTGAGGGGATTGGAGCGGGCAAGAACGATGGACGGCGCCGGGACCGAGAACCGCCGCGAAATCGCCGAAGCTCCGCCGTCTTCCCGTCCGACCTTCGAGCACATCGAGCCCGTCGGCTCAACCGGGTCGCCAAGAGATTGGTCGGCGCCTGGAGCTCAAGCCGAGAGCGCGGCAGGAACTCCATTCATTCTCGGGAGTGAATCGCCGGTCTCAGGGGGAGTCGAGGCGCGGAACTCCGAGGCTCCGAAACACGACACTTGGAAGAACGAGTCGTGGACGGATGAGGCTTGGAAAGAGGCTTGGAGACCCAAGGAGGGAGTTCCGCAGGCGGGGGACAGCGAGCCCCCGGCCGAGGGCGGATTCATCCTCTCGAGTCGCCGTGCACGACGCCGTTCCAGTGGGAGTCTCCGCGAGTCTCTGGCTTCGTGGACCGCAGAGACCCTGGATTCGTGGAGCTCACCGGACACGGCACGCGGCGGCGGTGAGCGCACGATCCTCCGCCGCGCCGTCGCCTGGACGATCCTCGGCGGTGCGGCGATTGTCGTCGTTGCCCTCCTCATCCTCGTCGGCCGCTTCCTCACTGCGCCACAACCCGAGGGCGATGCGCTGACCAACCTCGGAGCGGCGGAGAATCTTCCCACCCCCGAGGCGGGAGGAAGCTCGAGCGGCAATCCTCCTTCGCCGGCTCACTTCTCCGGTGCGAGCTGGACCCATCGCTTGCCGCAAGCGATCACCTCGTCGCCGCTCATTTATGGCGAGCGACTCATCGTCGGTTGCCGTGACGGCAACCTCTATGCGCTCGGGCTCGCCGACGGCAACGAGGTGTGGCGGCTCGCCGCCGGCTCAGGAATCGGCTCCTCACCGGTCGCCGCCGGTCCCCTGGTCATCGTCGGCACCTATGGTGGGGATGTGATCGGGGTCGATGCCGCAACCGGGAGCGAGCGCTGGCGGACGGCGACCGGGGGCAAGATCGTGTCCTCACCGGCGCTGCTTGCAGGAGGGGGCATCGTCGCCATCGGCTCGCATGACCATCACGTCTATGGAATCGGAGTCAAGGACGGCGGCGTACGTTGGAAGGCGAAGACCGGGGATGTGGTCTGGGCTTCACCGACGGTCGCCGGCAAGCGCCTGCTCATCGGTTCGCACGACGGGGCGCTCTATTGCCTCGCCGCCGAGTCGGGAAACGTCGAGTGGCGAGCCGAGGTCGGCGGCGCCATCTCCGCGGCCGCCGGCATTTGGCATGACCGGGTCATCGTCGGCTCCGGAGACCGGAAGGTTCGAGCCTTCAATCTGGCCGATGGCAAGCTCCTCTGGACTCAGCCAGCCGGGAGCCCCATCGGCGGGCCGGTCGTGGCGACAGAGAATGGGGTGCTGGTCGGCACCGACTCGGGCGAGCTCCTTGCCCTCGCCGGCGAGGACGGATCCCAGCGCTATCGAGTGCGTACCGGAGGGCCGATCAAATCTCGGCCGGCGGTGAGCGGCGGTCAGGTGTGGTTCACGAGCTATGACGGGCGGTTGCGGGTTATCGACCTCGACAGTGGGCGCGACCTCTGGTCATTCAAGGCCTCGGGGCGCTTGTTCTCGAGCCCCGCGGTTCTCGGGCGGACGGCGTTCTTCGGGTCGATGGATGGGACCCTCTATGCCGCTACGTGGGCGCTGGAACGGGCGGGGCTCTGAGCACCCGCCCTCCCGGCCAACGTGAACTCTGGCTGTTAACTATTTGTAAATTAAAGCGCTCGAGCGGTATTAGAGTCTCTCAGTGCGCTTCTGCTAGCCTTGCCTTCCACGGGCGCCCCCGGGAACCGCTCGTCCGGAACCCTCCATAAAAGAAGAGAGCCGCGGGGACAGATTGGGTATAAGAGGGTCTTCTCCGCGCGACTCCCGCCACTGCGGGTGGCTGAGAAGCGGATTCACATCGTCCACGGAGTAAGCGATTGGGTCGAGAAAGCTCTGGCCTCATGGAGCGCGTCCTCGGGACGCTCTTCGGCGGCACCAAGCACGAGAGAGACGTCAAGCGTCTCGAGCCCCTGGTAGCTGAGATCAACGAGATCGTAGCCGGGCTCCAGGGCTTGACCGACGCCGAGCTCGCCGCCAAGACCGGCGAGTTCCGCTCGCGTCTCGCCGAGGGGGCGACCGTCGACGATCTCCTTCCCGAGGCCTATGCGGTAGTCAAAGAGGCTTGCCGGCGCAACGTCGGCAAGACCTGGAAGGTCTGCGACCTCGACATCACCTGGGACATGGTGCCCTTCGATGTCCAGCTCATGGGCGCCATCGTCCTCCATGAGGGCAAGATCTCCGAGATGGCGACCGGTGAAGGCAAAACGCTGGTCGCGGTGATGCCGCTCTATCTCAATGCGCTCGAGGGGAAGGGCGTCCACCTGATCACGGTCAACGATTACCTGGCTCGGCGTGACTCGGAGTGGATGGGCGAGATCTTCCGTTTTCTCGGGCTCACCGTCGGCGTCATCCAGCACGACATGTCCCCACCGGTCCGGCGCGAGGCCTACGCTTGCGACATCACCTATGGGACCAACAACGAGTTCGGTTTCGACTACCTGCGGGACAACATGGCGGTCCGCCTGGAGGACCAGGTGCAGCGCGGCCACCATTACGCAATCGTCGACGAGGTCGATTCGGTGCTCATCGACGAAGCGCGCACCCCGCTCATCATCTCCGGGCCGGTCCAGCATTCGACCCAGCAATATGACGCCCTAAAACCGGCGGTCGAGCGAGTCGTGCGCGAGCAGACCAAGCTCGTGAGCTCCATCCTCGGCGAGGTGGATCGCTTGCGTGCCACGAATGGCGACGGCGGCGGAGACGATGAGGAAAGCGGCGGCGACAAGGGCGGGAGCGAGAAACAGAAGGAGGCCGACCGCGAATGGGAGATCGGAGTCAAGCTCCTGACCGTCCAGCGCGGTGCGCCCAAGAACAAGCGGCTCTTCAAGCTCTTTGCCGATGAGCCCGGCCTCAAGCGGCTCACTCAAAGGGTGGAGCTCGATCTCATTCGCGACAAACGCATGCCTGAGATCGACGAGGAGCTCTACTTCATCATCGATGAGAAGAACCACACGACCGATCTCTCGGAGAAGGGACGGAATCTACTCTCGCCCAACGATTCCAGTTTCTTCGTCCTTCCCGATCTCGCGGTCGAGCTGGACCGGATCACTCAGGACCAGGCACTCGAGAGCAAGGAGCGGCTCCGCGAGCGCGATGCCCTTCATCGCGCCTACGCCGAGCGGGCCGAGCGCATCCATTGCGTCCATCAGCTCATCCGTGCCTACGCCCTCTACGAGCGCGATGTCGAGTATGTGGTGCAAGAGGGCAAGGTGCTCATCGTCGACGAGTTCACCGGCCGGCTGATGCCCGGACGCCGATTCTCGGACGGGCTGCACCAGGCGCTCGAAGCCAAGGAAGGGGTGAGGGTGGGGGAGGAGATGCAGACCCTCGCTACCATCACCCTTCAGAACTATTTCCGGCTGTACAAGAAGCTGGCGGGGATGACCGGCACCGCCGAGACCGAGGCCTCCGAGTTCTTCGAGATCTACAAGCTCGATGTGGTGGTGATCCCCACCAACGAGGCGGTGCGCCGCGTCGATTACAACGACCTCATCTACCGCACCCGCGGCGAGAAGTACAACGCCATCCTCGAAGAGATCGTGGCCATGCACGAGGCCGGCCGGCCGGTGCTCGTGGGAACGGTGTCGGTCGAGGTCTCGGAGACCTTGAGCCGCATGCTCAAGCGGCGCGGCATCCAGCACTCGGTGCTCAACGCCAAGTATCACCAGCAAGAGGCCGAGATCGTGGCTCGCGCCGGCCGTCCCGGGGCGGTGACCATCGCCACCAACATGGCCGGGCGAGGCACCGACATCAAGCTCGGGACCGGGGTGGTCAAGGGCAAGCAATGCGTGCTGAGATGCGACCTTCCGCTCTCCGCCTGTGGCGCCACCGAGAGCAAGGAGAGCTGCCTCGACGACATGCCGTGCGGCCTCCACATCATCGGCACCGAACGCCACGAGGCTCGCCGCATCGACCGCCAGCTCCGCGGCCGCTCCGGCCGCCAGGGTGATCCCGGCTCTTCGCGTTTCTTTATGTCACTCGAGGATGACCTCATGCGCCTCTTCGGCTCGGAGCGCATCGCCGCGGTCATGGACCGCCTGGGAGTCGAGGAAGGCGAGGTCATCGAGCACCGTTTGGTGACCCGCTCGATCGAGGGGGCGCAGAAGCGGGTCGAGGCCTATCACTTCGAGACCCGCAAGCGGCTTCTCGAGTACGACAACGTCATGAATCAGCAGCGCGAGCTCGTTTATGGTCGCAGGCAGGCGGCTCTCGCCGGGGAAGATCTTCGGGACCTCATCCTCGAAATGACCGACGAAGCGGTGGAGGAGAAGTGCGCCGAGCTCATCGATCAAACGACCTCCGAGGACGAATGGCCGCTTCGCTCCCTGGTGGAGGAGATGGAGCTTCTCACCATGCATCCGGTGGCGCTTCCCGAGCTACCGGACGGCAGAGAACCGTTCCCGGCGCTCATCGAGCACTTCCAGGCCGAGGCGCGCAAGGCGCACGCAGCCAAGGAAGAGGAGTTCACTCCGCCGCTCATGCGCCAGGTGGAGCGCTTCATCTTCCTGCGCACTCTCGACTCCGCCTGGCGCGACCATCTCTACGAGATCGATCATTTGCGCGAGGGGATCGGCTGGCAATCGGTGGCCGGCAAGGATCCGCTCATCGAGTACAAGAAGGAGGCTTTCAAGCAGTTCGACGAGCTTCTCACCCGCATTCGCCGGGAGACGGTGCGGAACCTGTTCAAGGTGAATCTGGTCGAGGAGCCGGCGGCCCCGGCCCGCGGCCCGCGGGCATTGGCCTATCGCCATGAGGCTGCGGCACCACTCGCGGCGGCGGGGGCGGGGGCGCGCCAGGGAGCGGCTCGAGAGGGGGCTGGAGCGCCGAAGGGGGCCACGGCCGGCCATCCTGAGCCGGTGCGCCGGGGGCCCAAGGTGGGCCGCAACGCCCCATGTCCATGTGGGAGTGGCAAGAAGTACAAGAACTGCCACCTTCGAACCGGGGGATAAGGGAGAGGCCAGGTGGCCTAACAGCCACTAAGCCATTGGGAAAAAGAAACTTGTGAAAAGAGCCGAAGAGCGGCACAAAAATGGGTCTGAATCCTCAGGCCCCGGAGGCCGATCGAGAGAAGCGTCGGCTCCCGTAGAACCAGGGTCCGGGGCGAGCGGTGGAAGCGGGGCGGATCCATGGCAGGAGGCCGGCTTCAAGGAGGAGATAGGACGAATGGGCGACCGAGTCGCCGAAGTGCTGGCGGTCATCGCGCAGCAGCTACGCGCATCGATGAAGGGGGATGAGGAGGCGCTCTCCGACCTCGCCGAGTGGATCGAGTCGGGGGAGGTCGACCGAGCGACGGTGCAATCGGCGTTTCAGTTCATCCTGCAGCTCATCGAGCC
>JBIOUT010000087.1:0-3358 GCA_044867365.1 Candidatus Eiseniibacteriota bacterium
ATATCGAGATCATCGGCGTCGCCTGGCGGCAAGCCAAGGTTTACGTGTGGAACTCGAACGGACAGCTCGAGCCTGGATGGCCGCAGACAATCGGCGGTGACTTCAACTGGGCCTCGCCGGCGGTCCAAGACCTGGACGGGGACGGCACCAAAGAGATCGTGGTGGCCTCAGGCCTCGAGGGCAAGATCTTCGCCTGGCACTACGACGGCACCGAGGTGGTCGACGGCGACAACAACCCCTCGACGAACGGCGTCTTCTTCCAGACCGGAAGCTCCTTCCTCTATTCCTCGCCGGCGGTGGGCGACATCGACGGCGATTCGGTGCCCGAGATCGTTTTCGGCACTCAGGGGCTCGGTCTCGTGTATGCGCTGAGCAATACCGGCGCCCTCAAGCCGGGCTGGCCGGATACGACCGGTGGAGCGGTCACCGCTTCTCCGGCGATGGCGGATCTGGACGGAGACAACCGCATGGAGGTGATCGTCCCCTCCGAGGTCGACTCCGTCTACGTGTACCGGGGCAACGGGAGTCAATACCCGGGATGGCCACGAGGCGCCTTCGTCAACTCCTCTTTCGCGCACACGAGCTCTCCGGTCGTCGCCGATCTCGACAACGACGGCAACCTGGACATCATCTTTGCCGGGAACAACGGCCGCATGTATGCGTGGAAGCGCGACGGCACCCCACTCCCCGGTTGGGGGTCGGTGCTCTTCGCTCAGACCGCGCTCGGCGATGACGCCACCCAGGCGACGCCGACGGTGGCCAACGTCGACGGAGATCCCAACCTCGAGGTCATCCTCGGAGCGGAGGATGGGCTCATCTACGGCTGGAACCACGACGGCACCCAGCTCGACGGTTTCCCGCTGGGCTCCGGGGGGGAAGTGAGGGGCGCGGCGACCATCTGGGACCTCGACAACGACGGCCTGGTCGAGCTCTGCGCCATCACCAACGACCGGAACGTCTACGTCTGGGATCTGAGCGGCGACTTCCGCTTCAACCGACTTCCGTGGCCCTTCTTCCGCCACGACTCGCGCAACACCGGGAGATTCGGCAGCGAGTACATGTCGATCGGGGTGAGCGAGCCGGGACCGGCACCCATCGTCCAGGCCCCGGCCCTCTATCCTGCCTTCCCCAATCCCTTCAATCCGTCGACCACCATTCGCTTCCGGGTGCACGGCGAGGCGGGTGCGGCGCGCCCGGTCGATCTCGCGATCTACGACATCCAGGGTCGACTCGTCCGCCGTCTCGTTCACGGCCCGGTCGAGACCGGCGAGCAGGCGGTCGTCTGGGACGGGCGCACCGAGCGCGGAGGAGTGGCGGCGAGCGGCGCCTACTTCGTCCGCTACCAGGTCGATGGGAAGGCCCTCACCCATAAGCTCGTGATGCTCAAGTAGTCGGAGCCCGGCCAGCCGGCGGTCGCCGGCGGTGGTACGATCGTTCAAGCGCAGGAACTGGCAACTCCCTCCCGCCACCCAAGCGGGCGTGTCCGGCTGAGGAGCGTTTGCCATGCGGCTCGATCGATTCACCGTCAAGGCTCAAGAGGCGCTGTCGGCCGCGGAGCGAGCGGCCGCCCAATACAACCATCAGGAGCTCGCCCCCGAGCATCTCCTCTACGCTCTGAGCGAGCAGCGCGAGGGGCCGGTGCCGGCGCTCCTCGGTAAAGCCGGCGCCGATCCCGCGGTTCTGCGCCGCGACCTGGGCTCGCGTCTCTCCACTCGCCCGCGGGTGCAGGGTGCCGCCGAGCGTTACCTGGGCCCCGATCTCCGAGCGGTTCTCGAGGCGGCGGAAGCGGAGGCCGATCGGCTCAAGGACACCTACGTCTCGAGCGAGCATCTTCTCCTCGCTCTCGCCGATCCGGCCAAGGGTGGGGAGACGGCGCAGCTCCTCATCAGGGCGGGAGCGACCAAGGACGCCCTCCTCGCCGCGCTCAAAGAAGTGCGCGGCAGCGCCCGCGCCACCGACCCTCACGCTGAAGAGCAATATCAAGCGCTCGAGCGCTTCGGCCGCGACCTCACCCGCCTCGCCCGCCAGGGCAAGCTCGATCCGGTGATCGGGCGCGACGACGAGATCCGCCGGGTCATCCAGGTCTTGTCGCGCCGGACCAAGAATAATCCCGTCCTCATCGGCGAGCCCGGGGTCGGCAAGACGGCGATCGCCGAAGGGCTGGCACGGCGCATCGTCGAGGGCGATGTGCCCGAAGGGCTCAAGGACAAGCGGGTGGTGGCGCTCGATGTCGGGGCGCTCATCGCCGGCGCGAAATTCCGCGGGGAGTTCGAGGAGCGGCTCAAGGCGGTGGTGCGGGAGGTCATCGACGCCGAAGGCGAAGTGATCCTCTTCATCGACGAGATGCACACGCTCGTCGGGGCGGGGGCGGCGGAGGGCGCGGTCGACGCCGCCAACATTCTCAAACCGCCGCTCGCCCGCGGCGAGCTCCGGGCGATCGGCGCCACCACCCTCGACGAGTATCGCAAGCACGTCGAGAAGGACGCCGCCCTCGAGCGCCGCTTCCAGCCGATCATGGTCGAGGAGCCCTCGGTCGAGGACACGATCGCCATTCTCCGCGGTCTCAAGGAGCGCTACGAGGTGCATCACGGAGTCAAGATCCGGGACTCGGCGCTGGTGGCCGCCGCCACCCTCTCCCATCGCTACATCGCCGACCGCTTCCTTCCCGACAAGGCGATCGATCTCATGGACGAGGCGGCCTCCCGGCTGCGGATCGAGATCGATTCGATGCCGACCGAGATCGACGAGGAGGAGCGCCAGATCCGGCGGCTCGAGGTCGAGCTGGCGGCACTCGGCAAGGACAAGGATCCGGCATCGGTCGAGCGCCGCGAGTCGGTCAAGGGCGAGATCGCCGAACGCCGGGAGAAGCTCGCCGAGCTCAAGAAGCACTGGGAGAAGGAGAAGGCGCAGATCGCTCGCATTCGCGAGCTCAAGAAGAAGATCGAGGAGCTCCACACCGATGAGGCCCGTGCCGAGCGCGAGGGCGATCTCGCCCGGGTGGCCGAGATCCGCTACGGGCGGATCGCCGAAGCCGAGCGCGAGCTCGCCGGCGCTTCCAAGGAGCTCGAGGCGATTCAGTCCGACCGCAAGATGCTCAAGGAAGAGGTCGACGAGGAGGACATCGCCGAGGTGGTCTCCAAGTGGACCGGGATCCCGGTGTCGAGGATGCTCGAATCGGAGATGTCGAAGCTCGTGCTGATGGAGGAGCGACTCTCCCGCCGGGTGATCGGGCAGCGACGAGCGATCGAGGCGGTGGCCAACGCGGTGCGCCGCGGGCGGGCGGGGCTCGGCGACCCCCATCGTCCGATCGGGTCGTTTCTCTTCCTCGGCCCCACCGGAGTGGGAAAGACCGAGACCG
>JBIOUT010000088.1:0-10767 GCA_044867365.1 Candidatus Eiseniibacteriota bacterium
CCGCCTGGTGGATCGCCTCCTGCTCTAAGTCGCCTATCGACATCTTGATCCCCAACCACGCGCCGACCGTCGCTCTTTCGGCCGGTCCCATTCGCGACTCGGTCGAGGTCTACATCGTCACCTTCAACTGGAACGCCTCGGATGGCGACGGCCAGGTGGTGCGATTTCTGTACGCGATCGACGATACCTTGAGCCCGGGGGCGTGGTTCGAGACCACCCGTTACGAGCTCACCCTCTTTCTGAACGCCACCCGCCTTGCAGGCGTCGATTCGATCCGGATCGGGCGGTCGGATGCCTATCTCGAACGCTATCGATTCCGCGACGCCCACACCTTCTACCTCAAGGCGGTCGACGACGACGGGGCCATCTCCGCTCCTGCCGCCCTCTCCTTCACCGCCCAGACCTTCGCTCCCGAGACCCGGATCCTGATTCCCGACCCGAGAGGAATCGTCGCCCTCGGGCGGACCTTCACCGTGAGCTGGCAGGGGACGGACCTCGACGGCACCGAGAACCCGGTGGGCTACTCCTACCGGCGGGTGCGGGTCGAGAACGTGATCCTGTTCACGGCGGCCCAGGCCGAGTCGGCGCTCTACGATCCGACGAGCCAGGGAGAGCCCTGGAGCGCCTTCACTCCTCAGACGTCGGTGACGCTGCGGGATCTCGAGACCCCCGCCGAGTACCTCTTGGGGGTGGTGGCTCTCGATCAGGCCGGCGCCGTCGAGCCCCGGCTTCGTATCTCGGGATTGGCTTCGGGTCCGCCGAACGTCCTCCTCATTCGGGCCACGGTAGAGGCCGGGCATCCGCACCTTGTCGTGTGCAGCTCGATCAAGTGCCTCGATTTCCCGAGCTTCGACGAGCAGCGAAACACCATACAGATTCCCGCCAATACCAACCTCACCTTCACCTGGGATGGCGACGCTTCGGATTATGGTGGAACGATCACCGGCTACACTCACGGCATCGATCTCCTCGATCCCGCGGCCGAGAGTCCCGAAGATCCCGGCTGGGCGCCGGAGAGCGCCTCCCTCACCCGAGCGGTTCTGCGCTTCGACATTCCGGAGGGCTCGCAGGGGGAGGAGCACATCTTCTATGTGCGGGCGCGAGACAATGTCGGCTCGTCGACCATCGCTCGGATCAACTTGATCGTAGTGCCGCTCACCGGCGATCGCGATGTGTTGTATGTCGACGATTTCGGCCCCGACGCCCAGGGAAATGCGCCGTCGGATTGCGTCCACTCCTTGCCGCTTTGCACCGGCAATCCACCTCCATGCATATCTCCCTCCGTAGATATGCCTCAAGACCAATGTCACGATCAGTTCTTTCGCGAGAGACTGGAGCGGGCGCTGGACCAGCTCGGCCATCCGGAGTGGGTCGTCGATCGCTACGAGCCCTTGAAACCAGACGGCACTCTCAACCAACGCGAGCCGGTAGCCGACAGCACCAGCAATGACTACTGGGTTTACAACGGGCTGGTTACACTCGAGAACCTCGCCCGCTACAAACTCGTTGTGTGGAATGTGAAGGCGGAGACCAATAGCATGCTCCGCTTCATGAATAGGGAGGGGAACGACAACTTCCTCGCCGCATTCGTCGAGGCCGGGGGCGACGTCTGGATCGAAGGGACGGGACCCTTCTCTCGTACCCGCCAGGTAGATGCCACGGTTTTCGGCTTCCTTCCCGGCGAATTCCTCCATCGTTTCCACAAGATCGAATCGGTCTTCGAGGGGAACGACTGTGTGAACGGTTGTTTCCGGAGCGCAGGACAATCGGGTAATAATGTGCTCTTCAATGGCTTTGACGGCGGCTACGCTTCGCAGATGGCCATCTTAGAGGGCTATCCCGAATCGCTGCGCGTGGGCCGGCCTCCCTTCAACAGCCCGTTGAAGGGCGTCCCGAGCTGTGAGGGCATGGTGGTGCCGTTGGGCCTCGACATCAATCCCCGGCTACGTCTGTTCGGCGGTCGACTCGACACGCTCTACTTCTATCAGTCGAACGGATTCTTGCAGCGCGATCCTCCCGTCCGTTCGTACCTGGATGATGCGGCGACCGCGTTGCGCTACTCGGGGCCGGGGCAGGGCAGGATGATGGTCTACGGATTCCCGCTCTACTTCCTGCCCAACGAAGCCGACGCGATCATGGTCGCGTCGCTTCGCTGGTTCCTGGAACCGTAGCCCGGTGATCGCCCGGCGGGCGCTCGCGCTCTCAAGTGCTCGAGGTCACCGGCTCCGGCGCCTGCCGGCCACGGAGGGCCGCCTGCGCCGCGGCGAGTCGCGCCACCGGCACGCGGAACGGCGAACAGCTCACATAATCGAAATCACTATTGGCACAGAAGGCGATGGTCGCCGGGTCGCCTCCATGCTCGCCGCAGATCCCCACCTTCAAGTTCGCCCGCGCTCGCCGGCCTTCTTCGACCGACATGCGGATGAGACGCCCTACGCCATCCACGTCAAGCGTGGCGAAGGGATCGGAGGGAAGGATCTTCTCCTCGAGATAGAAGGGAAGGAACTTGCCTGAGTCATCGCGGGAGTACCCGTAGGTCATCTGAGTGAGGTCGTTGGTGCCGAAGGAGAAGAACTCGGCGGCTCCGGCGATGGCGCCGGCGGTGAGAGCGGCGCGTGGCACCTCGATCATGGTGCCGATCCAGTACTTGATTCGCATGCCGCTCGACGCGATCACCTCCTCGGCCACTCGCCGCACGATCTCGGCCTGACGCCTGAGCTCTTCGACATGCCCGACGAGAGGGATCATGACCTCGGGGATGGCTTCGACTCCATCCTTCTTGAGCTCGCACGCCGCCTCGAAGATCGCCCGCGCCTGCATCTCGGTGATCTCGGGGTAGCTGAGGCCGAGGCGGCAGCCCCGATGCCCGAGCATCGGGTTGAGCTCGTGCAAGCTCTCGACCCGCTCGAGGAGTGTCCGCTTCTCTTCGAGCTTCGCCCCGGTTTCGCCGCGCTCTTCGAGCCGGGCGATCTCGACCATGAGCTCCTCGCGGCGGGGCAGGAACTCGTGCATCGGCGGATCCAGGGTGCGAACCGTCACCGGGAGTCCGGCCATGGCGCGGAAGATGCCGCGGAAATCTTCCTTCTGATAGGGCATCAAAGCGGCGAGCGCCTGCCGATAGCGGTTGATCGGCTCGCCGCCCGCGGCTTCGAGACGCTCGAGCTCGGTGCGCAGGCGCCGGCGATCGGACTCGGTGCGGGCGGCGGCGAGGGCGTCGCCTGCCGCCCCGATGGCCCGCTCGTGCCGCTTGGCCTCGGCGGCGTTCAACACCACCTCCTGCATCTTGGGGATGCGCTCCTCGCCGAAGAACATGTGCTCGGTGCGGCAGAGCCCGATCCCCTCGGCGCCGAACTCGCGGGCCTTGGCGGCGTCTTCAGGAGTGTCGGCGTTGGTCCGCACCTTGAGATCCCTCACCTCGTCGGCCCAACCGAGGAGAGTGCGGAGCTCGGGAGTCAGGCCCGGGTCCTTGAGCTTCGCCGCCCCCGCGATCACCCGGCCGCTGAAGCCGTCGATGGTCAGCATCTCGCCGCGCGCGATCCGGCGTCCCCGGGCTTCGAGATCACCCTCTTCCTCGTGGACGGCGATCTCGGTCGTGCCGACCACACAGACCTTCCCCATCCCCCGCCCCACCACGGCGGCATGCGAGGTCTTGCCGCCGGTCGCGGTGAGGATGCCGCGCGCCGCTTGCATTCCCAGGATGTCGTCCGGATTGGTTTCCTTGCGGACAAGGATGACCGCCCGTCCCGCTCCTGCGGCTTCGACCGCTTCCTGGGCGCTGAACACCGCGGCGCCGACCGCGGCTCCCGGTGAGGCGCCGATCCCGCGGGCGATCTCAGGGAGCGGATGACCGGCTTCATCGATCGGCTTGCCGTCCTTCTCGACGATCGTTGGATGGAGGCATTGATCGATGGCCTCGGGAGTAACCCGCAAGAGCGCCTCCTCCCGCGAGATGAGGCCCTCATTCTCCATGTCGACGGCGATCTTGACTGCCGCCGGCCCGCTTCGCTTGCCGGTGCGAGTCTGGAGCAGGAAGAGCTTCCCCTCCTGGATGGTGAACTCGAAGTCCTGCATATCGCGGTAATGCCGCTCGAGACGCCGAGTGATTTCCTTGAGCTCGCGCGCCGCTTCCGGCATCGCTCGCTCGAGCTCCGAGATGGGCATCGGGGTGCGGACGCCGGCGACGACATCCTCGCCCTGGGCATTGAACAGGAACTCGCCGTAGAACTCCTTGGCCCCGGTGTCGGGATTGCGAGTGAAGCCGACGCCGGTGCCCGAATTTTCGCCGAGGTTGCCGAAGACCATCATCTGCACGTTGACGGCAGTGCCGAGATCGTCGGGGATCTTGTTCAAGGCGCGATAGTCGCGGGCGCGCTTGTTGTTCCATGACTCGAAGACGGCGTTGCGGGCCATGGTGAGCTGCTGGCGCGGATCATCGGGGAAGTCGGTGCCGCTCTCCCGCCGGATGATCTCCTTGAACCGGGGCACCAAGCCGGCAAGATCCTCGGCGCCGATATCCACGTCCTTCTCGACCTTCCGCGCCTTCTTGACCGCATCGAGCTCGTGCTCGAAGGCATCCTTGGAGACGCCGAGCACCACGTTCCCGAACATCTGGAGAAAGCGGCGATAGCAATCGAAGGCGAAACGACGGTTGTTGGTACGGCGCGCCAGGCCCTCGACCGAGCGGTCGTTGAGTCCCAGGTTGAGTATGGTGTCCATCATCCCTGGCATCGAGAACTTGGCGCCCGAGCGCACCGAGACGAGAAGAGGATCCTCCGGATCGCCGAGCGGCTTGCCGGCGATGCGCTCGAGCCGCGCCAGGGCGGCGGCCTCCTCCTCGAACACTTCGCTGGGGAGCTTGCCCGTATTCCGCATATAGAGGATGCAGGCGGCGGTGGTGATGGTGTAGCCGGGCGGCACCGGGATACCGGCGCGGGTCATCTCGGCGAGCCCGGCGCCCTTACCGCCGAGCAGGTCGCGCATGGTGCCATCGCCGTCCGCCTGGCCGTTACCGAAGAAGTAGACATACTTGGTTGCCGCCATGGTTACCTCATGCTTACTTCCGCGCCGCGGCGCGGGTGAGCGCGAAGCTCGGCTGGATGGTCCCCACCCGGAGTCCCCGCCAGTTCTTGATCACCGGCTCCCGCATGGGAGCGAGCGCTCCTAGATCATCGACCCGAACGACCTCGAGTTGCACCAAAAGCTCGATCACGACCGGTCCAATCGCCCGGGAGGAACCGTCCTCGATGCGCACTGCAATCCCGAGATCGGCCTCGGGGACGGCGACGCAGAAAAGCCCTTCCGCCCCGCCTTTGCCGATGAGGCGCTTGCCGAGAGTCGCCGCGAGCACGGTGTTGAAGCTCTCGGGCTCACCGAGCATGTCGGGCCGGCGCGCCATCGCCCCACCGATCCGCCCCGCCGCCGAGGCGGAGCTGCCGGACACCGCTCGCCCGAGCCGGGCGAAGCTCGCCGCCAGGATCGAGAGCGGCGCGTAGAGGGTCGGCGCGCTGCAGCCGTCGACGCCGAAATGAGCGTCGCGACGCGGGATCCCGGCCAGCTCACAGGTGCGTTCGAGAATCCGCGCCTGGGCCGGATGCTCCGGTTCGAGATAGCCGCGGGGATCGGCGTCTAGATGAACGGCCAAAGCCAACATCCCGGCGTGTTTTCCCGAGCAATTGTTGTAGAGCGGCGAGCGCTCGCCACCGGCCAGCACCTTGGTCAGGCTCTCGCGATTCCGGGGTTCCTGGTAACCGCAGGCGAGCGATTCCGCATCGAGCCCCGCCCGGCGCAGAATGTCGCGGGCAGCCTCCACTTGTTGCGGGGATCCGGAATGAGACGATGCGGCGACCGCCAGCTCCCGATCGCCGAATTCGAATCGATCGGCGGCGCCGCTCTCGACCGTCGCCAGGAGCTGCACCGGCTTGGCGGAAGATCGAAAGTAGAAGGGCTGCTCGACCTCGCCGACCGCGGCCCCGAGCTTGCCGTCGCCGTCGGCAACGGCGATCGCTCCCCGGTGCACCGATTCGACCTCGCCCGAGCGATACACGATGGCCAGTGCCCGCCCCGTCATATTCCCGACCGTTCCCTATCCGCGCCGGCGATCGCGCGGCGAGGGGGTGCGCCTGCTCGGACAGTCCTCGCGCGCCGTCGACCTGTCATGCAAAAAGCGGCGGCGCCGGCCGGCGCGCTGCGGAACTCGCCGTCGCACCCCCTCGCCGCGCATCTCGCCGCCGCGGGCGCGCGAGGACCGGAGCCCGAGCACCCCGCTCTTTCTCGCGCCCGCGCCCTTACCTGGGTCATTGCATGGAGCCTACGTGTCGATCTGCGCGCGCTGGAGCTTGCCCGAGTAGTCGACATAGACGGCCTTCCATTCGCTGAAGATATCGAGAACGGTGTGGCTCGCCTCGCGATGGCCGTTGCCGGTTTCCTTGACTCCACCGAACGGCAGATGAACCTCGGCGCCGATCGTCGGTCCGTTGATGTAGGTGATCCCCGCCTCGATATCGCGGATGGCCCGCATCGCCGCATTCACATCCCGGGTATAGATCGAAGACGAGAGTCCGTAAGGAGTGCCGTTGAGCACCTTGATGGCCTCGTCGAGGCTGTCGACGACAAGGATCGACAGCACCGGCCCGAAGATCTCCTCCTGGGCGATGCGCATCCCCGGCGACACGCGATCGAAGATGGTCGGCCGGTAGAACCAGCCGCGGGCGAGCGCGCCCTCGGTCGCCGGCTCGCCGCCGGTGAGGAGCCGCGCTCCCTCACTCTTTCCAATCTCCACATACTCGTGGACCCGCTTTCGCGCCGCCTCGTTGATCACCGGTCCGACATCGACCGACTCGTCGAGTCCGTCGCCGAGACGGAGCTTGCCGGTTCGCTCGACCAGCATCTCGGTGAAGCGCTCGGCGATCGGCCGATCGAGAATGAGCCGGCTCGTTGCCGTGCAGCGCTGGCCGGCGGTGCCGAAGGCGCCCCACAACGCCCCCTCGAGCGCCAGCTCGAGATCGGCATCGTGCATCACGATCTCGGCGTTCTTGCCCCCGAGCTCGAGCGAGCACCGTTTGAGCCGCTGGCCGCAGGCGCCGCCGATCACCTTGCCGACATCCGAGGAGCCGGTGAACGAGATGACCCGCGCTCCCTGATGCTCGACGAGCGGCATCCCGACATCGCGTCCCGATCCATGGACGATGTTGACGACCCCAGGCGGCACGCCGCATTCCTCGACCACTCGCCCGAGCTCCGCCACCGAGGCGGGAGTGTCGGAGGCCGGCTTGAGCACCACCGTGTTGCCGCAGACGAGCGCCGGGAAGAGCTTCCAGGTGGGGATGGCCAGCGGGAAGTTCCACGGGGTGATCAATCCGCACACCCCGATCGGCTGCCGCACCGAGAGAGCCATCTTGTTCGGCAGCTCCGAAGGGGTAGTGTCGCCGTAAAGACGCCGCCCCTCCCCTGCCATGTAGAAGGCGGTGTCGATCCCCTCCTGAACATCGCCGCGGGTTTCGATGAGGATCTTCCCCATCTCCCGGGTCATGAGGCGCGCGATCTCTTCCTTGCGCTCGAAGAGACGGAGCCCGATCTGGAGCAACAGCTCCCCGCGTTTGGGAGCGGGGAGGAGGCGCCAGGAATCGAAAGCCTTGGCCGCCGCTTCGACGGCCCGGTTCACATCCTCCGGACCGGAGCGCGGAAAGACACCGACCACCTCGTCATGACGAGCCGGATTGCGATCCTCGAAGGTGCGGCCGGCGGCGGCGGGCACCCAGCGGCCGCCGATCCAGTTCTGGTACTCGGTGGCGACCCGCGACGAGGGAGTGGTGGTGGTCATCGAACTCTCCGGGTGTGGCGGTTTGGCGGGGCGAGCGGCGTCGCTATGGTGATACCAGACCGCCGCTCATGGTGCAAGAGGCCGGCGCAGGCGATCGATGACGGCGGCCGCGCCCGCCACGGCGACGATGAGTACGAGAGGATGAATGGGCAGCGCATAACGGCCGCGAATGGCGAAATTCATGTAGAAGAGTGATTGCCAGACGAAGACGCCGGCGAGAAGACCGAAACCCGGAGCGAAGATCCGGCGGGCGCCGACAAGCCCGATGATGAAGAAGGGCAACACCACCGTCATCAAGACCAGATTGGCCAGCCCCTGGTCGGGATTGTAGCGAAGAATCGCCGGACTCCCCCACCAGTAGGCAAGGAGCCGCACCCCACAGCGGCGGATGGTGAGCAAGGGCTCGCTCCGGGCGAAGGCCAATCCCTGCTCGAGCAATCGGCGATCGAAATCGACCTCGTTCATCGTTTCGAGCGCATGGCGATCGATGACTCGCCAGCGGATGTCGTCGAACCCGCAGAGCACGTTGGTGTGCGGGCGCGCGTATGGGTTTTGGCCGCCTAGATAGTTGAAGCCCAGGTTGGTGGCGACCGGGACGAACCGGTGATGAATGAGAGCATTCCGCATCGTCCAGGGAGAAACGACGATGAATGCGGCGAGGGCGGCGACGCCGGTGAGGGCGAGCGCCCGCCGCCGGCTCATGCTCATCGCCCGCAGTCCCAGGGGCACGACAAGCAGGGTGCCGAGAAAGGCAGGCAGGGCATAGGCGAGCAACCCGTAGCCCACACCGGCGCGGGCCGCGTCGGCGAAACGGCGGCTCCGCCCCGCATCGACGAGCCAGCCGAGGATGAGCGTGACCCCGAGCGCCTCGAAAGTGACCGAGTACGAGGAAGCCGAGTAGATGACGAGGGGCGGCCACAGGGCGACGGCGTAACCCGATAGCCAGGCCACGGTGGGGCGGAGGAGGCGACCGGCAAGCCGCCGGGCGGCGACGGCGGTCGCCGCCGAAGCGATCGCCTGCACGATCTGCATCGCCGGCACCCAACCGGCGAAGGTCCCGGTCTCGCCGCCGGCGAACACGAGCTTGAGGAGGGCGATGAAAGCCGGATAGAAAGGGGGAAAGAAGGAATAGCGGGGCACCGTCGAGCCATAGAATTCCCAGACGAAGCCGCGGCCGGCGAGCAGATTGTCGGCGAGGGTGCCGAGCTCGAGCCCGCTCACCGTGACGTGATCGTGGGCATAAACCGCCGTCACCAGGAGCCGAACCGCGAGCGCGATCGCGAACAGCGTCCAATCGCGGGCGAGCCAGGCGGGGAGCCCGGCGGGGATCGCGCTGGGTTGCGAGGCGGAGGCGGACAAGACCTTCATCCGGGAACTCAGCCCCGGCCCGCGTCGTCGCCGCGACTCAAGAGCACCACGAATTGCCAGAGTTTGGGAATCCTCAGGTAGCGCGACTTGTGTCCGGGGAAGATGCGGAGATCGTGGATGCGATATCGCCGGCGAAAGTGCCATGGATACCAGCCGGAGCGATGAGTCTCGAAGGGTTGACCCGGAATCTCCTGCGGCCGGAATCCCCACGGGGTCGAGACGAGGACGCGCCGGGCGCGCATGGCGATACTCTCGAGCACGTGCCACGCCTCGGCTCGCTCCAGATGCTCGATGGTTTCGATGAAGAGCGCCAGGTCGTAGCGGGCGGGCTCGGCGGGAAGGAAGGTGTCGAGACGGCGGAGGTCGCCGCAGTAGACATGGTCATACACGGGAAAACGCGGCGGCTGAACATCGACCGCATCCACTCGCGATGGGCTCGCATACTCCCGGACCAACGCGCCGTACTTGCCGTACCCCGCTCCCACATCAAGAACGGTCGACGGCTGTTCACGGATGATCAGATCGACGATCCAGGGGATCTGCCAGTGCTCTGAAGTGGGCATTCCTCAGGGGCGGCGGCGAGCGATGACGAAGTGACTCGACCCGAACATCCACCGATGGAGCGTCGGGTGGCCGTCGCCCGCTCCGGGCGATCAGCGCAAGATGACGAGACGCCCCTGGGCGTCAGCCACTCCGCCCGGCGTCTCGATTTGATAGATGTAGATGCCCGACTCGACGAACCTGCCATCGGCATTCTTGAGGTCCCAGTCGAGTGATCCCTGATTGGGCGGCGATCCGGGAGCCGGGTGCTCGAGCACCCGCACGAGATCCGCACCGACGGTGAAGATACGCACCGTCGCCCTCTCGGTCATATGGATGAACTGGATCTTGCGCTCGCCGGGCTCGTCCCAGGGGGCGCTGGAGATGTAGGGATTGGGGACGACGCCGACCTGGGAGAGGCTCCGATTGATGCCGGCCGAGGGAAAAACGGGCGATTGGAGGCGAGTGGCCTCGATCGCATGATGGCGGAGCGGCTCCTCCGATTGGACCGTCCCCTGGTAAACGAACGTCGTGTCGCCGACCGGCCGGTTGGTTCGCGGGTCGATGCGCCGGCAACGCACCTTGTTGACCAACAGCGTGTCGCCATTGGAAAGAAAGAAGCAGCGCTGGCCGATGCAGGTAATCGGGGGCTGCGGCTGGTGAACGGCGACGGTGTCGTTCAGAGCCGTCAGGCACTCGGACACCCAGGTGACGGCGTAGAAGTAAGGGAACCCGTTGAACGGCGGCACCCCCACATAGTCGCGGACGACAGCCGAATCCTGTCCTACCAAAACCTTCCGGTACGACACCACCGAATCCGGATCCAAGAATTCGCGACGCGTGTTGGGCGGGGCGGGCGTCCTGAAGGTCCAGGAGACCGGATAGCGCCGCTCGAAGCGCCGGAGCAAGAGGAACGAAGCGGGATCCGGAGAGATGGATCGCCAGACCTCGTAGCCGCCGAACAGGCTATCGGCGCTCTCGGGAGACGGACTCCAATCGAGGGCAACCTTGCGGTCCCCGCGGGCCGCCTCGAGATCGAT
>JBIOUT010000089.1:0-4880 GCA_044867365.1 Candidatus Eiseniibacteriota bacterium
AGGAAATGCAATCGCAAGACCGACGCGAGCCCAACCTCTCCCCCACTCTCGAACCGACCGCGAAGGACCCGGGGTGAAAACGCGCCTCCCGGGTGGCGCACGGCGATCCAATCGCGCTCCCCGACGACATGCAGCCAGAGCGGCCGCAACGTTCTCGGCCACCAGCGCGCCTCGATCCCTCCTTGTTTGCGCTTGAACTCGCGATCCGGAAACTCGCTGCCGCTCAACCGATCGTCGAGCGCGTGAAATCGCAAGCTCCATGCCGGGTCCAGGCTGCTGCCGGAGACGATCTCCACGGCCGCGCCTTGATCGTCATGTTTTGTTCGACGCCCGTTTCTCCAATCCGTCGCCTCCTTGCCGCCACGCAAGCTGACCGACATCCGCCCCCAGGAGGTGGCGACGCGGGCGTCGATCATCGCCAACCGCGTGGACACGTCGCTCACCCCACCGGAGCTCCCCGACCCGGTGTTGTCGACGCCGAAGTTGTAGCCGACCCGCCCACGCCGGTCGGAGAAGAGGAGACCGCCGCCGGTGAGGGTGCCGCCGTTGTAGATGGCGACTCGACTGCGTGAGCTGTCGGCCAGCGGTTCGGTGGGAGTGAAGCGGATGGCGGGAGAGGCAAAGCCGCTTCCCGCATCGCTCGAGAGACGCAGCTCTCCGGGAGCGGCGAGCGGGATCAAGGTGACGCCCGGTCCGAGCCGGTCCAAGAGGAGTCGGGAGAGATCCCGTCCCTCGAGCCGCGGCAGGCGCACCAGCCAACCGTCGGACGTGATCTCGCTCGAGGCATAGGACCCCGAAAGACTCAGCGCGCCCTCGGGTGCAATTCCTGAGGCCTCGAGAGCGGTGGCGCCGGGCACCTGGCCCAGGATCTCGAGCGGAAAATGGGCGCCCGTGCGCTCGACTTCGTTGCGACTCAGGACGAGGGTATCGCCCGGGGCGGCGAGCATCGTCCAGGGAGGACGATCGGGAGGGCTGGCGACCGGCGTCACGCCACCTTTTCTCGGCGCTACGGCGATGGTGTCGACCGGGGCTTCAGTGCTTTCGTCCGGCTCTTCGACGCTTTCGTCCGACTCTTCGGCGGCCTCCTCGGGAGCGGTGAGCGTGTCGACCGGCGCTTCAGCCGCTTCACCCGGTCGAGCAGCCGTGGTGTCGGACGGCGCGTTTGCGTCCTGTGCTCCGGCGATGGCGCCGGCCCGCACCATTCCCATCAACACCACCAGGACGGCGGCGCACATCTTCAACGTCTGCCCTCTCCGGTATCGAACATGCCGAGCTCCCGGAGCACCCTGAGCCCGCCGATTCCGAGCAAGCCGAAGAGAAAGGCGTTCGAGATCACATGGGTGGCGGCGAAGAGAATCCCTCCTACGAGCGTGGGCCACACCGACCCGAGATGAAACCCAAGCCCCAGATTGGTGATGACGTCGAAGAACCCGGTGAGCGCGAGCCCGATCCCCGCGAGCGCAACCACCGCCGGCCCGCGCTTGAGCGCGGCCAGCCGCGGACCGAGGAGCCCGCCCGCCGTCCCCATGATCCCCATGCCGATGAGCTGGCCGAGCAAGACGAGAGGGAACGCCGGACCGAGCGGGTTGAGGAGGGAATGGATGAGCTCGGTGGCGACGCCGATGAAGCTTCCGCCGAGAGGCCCGACCGCAGCGCCGCCCAGGAAGATGGTGAGGCTCAAGAGCTCGACGTTGGGGAGGGGAGCGGTGATGAGATCGACCGCGAGCGCCAGCGCCACGAAAAGGCCGGCGAGAGCGACGCGCGACGAGCGGAACACCCTAACGCGGGAGGGCGCGGCGGGCCCGCAGGGGTTCGAGAACTTCCTCGGGCACCGGTTGATCCCCGACCGCCGACGATCCCCGTCCACCCCCGTGGAAATCGGAGCCGCCGGTGATCGCCAGATCATATCGCTCGGCGATCTCGCGATAGCGCCGGACTCGCCCTTCATCATGTTTGGGGTGCCAGACCTCGATACCGCCGAGCCCGCGACGGACCAGTCCCGGGATCAGATCGTCGCGCCGGAGCGAACCCGGATGAGCGAGCACCGCCACACCTCCGGCACGCCGGATGAGCTCCACCGCCCCACCGGGATCGAGAGCCCGCTTGGGCACGAACGCCGGCGCATGATAGCCGATGAAGCGCTCGAAAGCTTCGTCGAGGCTTGCGGCATGCCCAGCCTCGACCAGGGCCTCGGCGATGTGCGGGCGTCCGATGGGCGCCGGCCCGGCGATCTCGATAACTCGCTCGAACTCCACCCCGGCCCCCATTTGATCCAAGAGCTCGACCGTGCGCTGGGCCCGCAGATAACGCCCGTCGCGCAAGAGACGCAGCTCGTCTGCGAGCCCCGGAGTCTCCGGATCGAGAAAATAGCCCAGGATATGGACGTCGGAGTTTCCGTCGCTCGAACTCAGCTCGATTCCAGGGACGAACTCGATCCCCGCCTCGCCCGCGGCCCGCGCCGCCGGCTCGAGCGCCTCCACCGTGTCGTGATCGGTGATGGCGACGGCGGTAAGGCGGGCGCGCCGGGCGAGCGCGATCACCTCGGCGGGAGTGGAGATTCCGTCGGAGTGGAGCGTGTGCAGATGAAGATCAACAAATCCCGGCGATGCAGACATGTTAGTGGAGCGGTCCGTCGCGATCTGCGGCTCGAATGAAGAGCTCGGGGGACTTCGCTGCCGCGCGCGAAGCCTCTTCGCCTGACTGGGGGTCAGCTTCCCAGAGATTCGAGCCGGACCCGCGCCGCATCGAAGGAAGGATCGCGACCCAGGACGCGGCGCAGCTCTTCGCGTGCATCCGCGACCTGGCCCGCTGCAGCGAGCGCGCACGCCAGCTCGTAGCGAAGAGCGACGTCTCCCTGACCGTCGCCCGCCTCCTGGATGGCGGCGCGCCAATGGGCGGCCGCGAGATCTGGCCGGTCGAGTCGACTATAGCACGTGGCCAGGAGCTCCAGGCAGCGCTGGCGATAACCGGCTCCCTCGAGGGCGATGCGGAATTCGGAGATCGCCTCGGTGAACACTCCCATCTCCATGTAGGTGATCCCGAGATCATAGTGGGTCGCGTGATCTCCGACTCCGAGCTGCGGTGCCACTTCGGCACGGAATCGATCGAAGATGTTGGCCACTTGCTCGGAGATGGCCTCGTTCCGCGATCCCCCCGGCGCCCTTCCGATCATCGATGCGTCGCCGGCTCCCGGATTCTCATGACGGGTCTGGCCGATGGCGGTGACGACCGCATCCTCCCCACCGAAGAGTCCGAGAGGCATCTTGCTCGCCGTCGCCTCATCAACCTCTCGGATCACCCGAGGAGCGACAGGCGGCGCTTCATGGTGAACAGGCCTTTCTTCCTGAATCGACCTGTCCTCGCGGGATGGCGTTTCCTCGTTCGCAGTTTCCTCGTAAAGCGGCATCTCGATGATCGGCATCTCGATCTCGGATGTCGTTCCATCGCCGGCGTATTCGGCGGCCTGGTTGCCGGCCTCGATCTCGGCGGACGGATCGCCGGGGGAGTCGTCGCTGAGAGAGTGCTCGCCGGTCGACTCGACCGCGGCGTTCTCGCTCATGGTGTCCGCAGGAACCTCGTCGGTGAGGCTCAGCATCTGAGGAAGACCAGGAGGAGGGGCGGCAACCGGGGTGAAGATATCTCCCGCGCGTTCGAACCCGGGGAAGACACCGATGCTCTCCGCAGCGGGGATCGCATGCGAAGAGACGGTCTCGACCCGGGGGCTTGTGCTGCTCGGGCCGGCTTCGGTTTCTTGCCCGACTCGTGCATCGCCTTCTCGAGGTTCTCGGGCGGCGAGCTCGGACAAGCTGCCGAGCCCGGCTTCCGATGCGATGTTCTCCGCCCGGATGCGCAGGAGTCGAGCGCGCTCCCCTTGCCCCCGGCTCTCGAAGTCGGCGGCCAGCTTCACCAGCTCGCGGGCTGCCTTCTCGTGTTCCCCGATCGAACACAGGAGCTCGGTGACGCGACCGGCGATCTCGGCATTGGGAACGCCGAACTTGCAGACGGCGTCGAGCGCCTCACGCGCGTCGGGCGTCGACCCATCTTTGATCCGCCGGGTCGCGTACTCCAGGTAGTGAGCGATCGACTCGGCAACCAGGCCCTCTTTGGAGTAGACATCTGCGATACGGCGCAGATTTTTGACCTGGCCCGGCTCGAGGCGAATGAGCCGCTTGAGAATGGCGATGGCATTTCGGTGCAGGCCGAGCGCCTCGTAGGCTTCGACTCCCTGGTGGTAGCGGTGGAGGGCGTCGCTGCGCGATCCCATCCGCGCCGCCAGATCCCCGATCAAGACGTAGGCGTAGGGATTGATCGATTCGAGTTTGAGCAGCTTCTCATACTCGGCCATCGCATCCTTCAGGGCTCCTCGCTGGATGAGCCCCTGGGCGCGCCGCTTGATCGTCGTCGCCTGGTCCAAAGCGCAAAGTCCTCCCTGCGGAGTCGTACCCTCGCCGGGCACGGAGACAAATCGGTCCCACCGCCGTAGCGCCGCTCGACCGCGGCCAAGCGCATAAACGGCGGCAACTCCCCCACTCAGCGTTTTCGGCAACGTCCGGCCCAACGTAAGCGGGAGAGCCGCCTCCCGGGGGTGAGCGAGCCTAAGCGCCTTGCGAATGGGTGGATTGGGTGAGATGCCCCTCTTCCACCACCGCTCGGCCGCGCTTGATGACCGTCCTCACATGGGACGGGCCGACGTGATAAGGAAGGTGGATGGCGCGCTCGAGAGCCACGATCTGCAGATCGGCGAGCGCGCCGGGGACGAGGACGCCGCGATCCGGTGTTCCTGCGGCGCAGGCGGCGTTGCGAGTGGCCGCCACGAGACTCTCCTCGGGAGTGAGGTGCAACCCGAGGCACGCCAGACTGGTGATGAGCGGCATCGAAGC
>JBIOUT010000090.1:0-2711 GCA_044867365.1 Candidatus Eiseniibacteriota bacterium
GCTCATTTGAGGTCTGCTGGCCGGATTCGAGGGTGACGAAGGCGACAATCGCAGCGCCCTTGATCTCATCCGGGCGCGACACCACCGCCGCTTCCGCTACCGCCGGGTGACTGACGAGCGCGCTCTCGACTTCCATGGTCCCTAGCCGGTGACCGGCGACGTTGATCACATCATCGACCCGGCCCATGATCCAGAAGTAACCCTCATTGTCGCGGCGTGCGCCGTCGGAGGTGAAATAGCAACCGTCGACCTCCGACCAGTATTGCTTGGCGTAACGCTCGGGATCGCCGTAGATCGTGCGCAGCATTGACGGCCATGGGCGGCGGACGATCAGGAAGCCGCCGCCGTTGGGCGGGCACGGCTTGCCGTCCTTGGTCACCACATCGGCGATGACTCCGGGGAGCGGGCGAGTGGCCGAGCCGGGCTTGGTGGGAGTGGCGCCGGGGAGCGGCGAGATCATGATCGCCCCGGTCTCGGTCTGCCACCAGGTATCGACGATCGGGCACCGGCCCTTGCCGATCACCTTGTGATACCACATCCAGGCTTCGGGGTTGATGGGCTCGCCGACCGTGCCGAGGAGGCGAAGGCTAGAGAGGTCGTGCTTGGCCGGCCATTGTTCCCCCCACTTGATAAAGGTGCGGATGGCGGTGGGGGCGGTGTAGAAGATGTTGACCCGATACTTGTCGATGATCCGCCAGAAGCGATCCGGCTCGGGAAAGTTGGGCGCTCCTTCGTACATCACCGTCGTGGCGCCGTTGGAGAGAATGCCGTAGACGACATAGCTGTGGCCGGTGACCCAGCCGATGTCGGCGGTGCACCAGTAGGTGTCCTCGTCCTTGAGATCGAAGACCCACTTGGCGGTGAGGGTGGTGCCGACGAGATAGCCGCCCGTCGTGTGCACGATCCCCTTGGGCTTCCCTGTGGTGCCGCTGGTGTAGAGGATGTAGAGCAGGTGCTCGGAATCGAGAGGCTCTGGGGCGCAGTCGGGCGAAGCTCCCTCCAACAGCTCGTGCCACCAGAAGTCGCGGCCGGCTTGCATCGGCACCGGACGGCCGGTGCGACGGAGCACGATCACCCGCTCGACCGACGGGGTCTGTTTGAGCGCTTCATCCACCGCCTGCTTGAGCTCGACGATGCCGCCGCGGCGATAGCCGCCGTCGGCGGTGATCACCGTCTTGGCGCGGGCATCGTTGATGCGCCCGACCAGCGACTCGGCGCTGAAGCCGCCGAAGACCACCGAATGCACGGCGCCGATCCGGGCGCAGGCGAGCATGGCGATGGGGAGCTCGGGAACCATCGGCATGTAGATGGCGACTCGATCGCCCTTTTGTACGCCCTGTGACTTGAGAACATTGGCGAACTTGCAGACTTCCCGATGCAGGTCCTGATAGGTCAAGACTCGCGAGTCGCCGGGCTCTCCCTCCCAGATGATCGCCGCCTTGTTCTTGCGCCAGGTGCGGAGATGGCGATCGATGCAATTGTGCGAGATGTTGAGCTTGCCGCCGACGAACCACTGGGCGAATGGCGGCTTCCAATCGAGAACGCGATCCCACTTCCGGAACCATTCGATCTCCGCGGCCATCCGACTCCAGAATCCTTCGGGGTCATCCGCCGCCTCGCGCGCGAGCCGCTCATAGTCCTCGATGCTCCGAATATGCGCGCTGGAGCTGAATTCGGGAGAAGGGGCGAAGATTCGATCTTCGCGGAGAACGGAGGTGATGCCGGTCTGGGACATGAGTCGTCTCCGAGCGGTCGATTGGAATGACGAGCGCCGCCGATTATGCCATAGGGACATCGGTGCGGGGACGGCGGCGCCGCCGGGCTCCCCGGGTGCCGGGCCGGGGCTTCCGTGATACGATTCGGCAGATCGACGCGGCAAGGTTATGCTTTCGGCAAAGGAGAGGGTGATGATCAACTCGGGAAACGCCACGATCATGGTCAAGGACTTCGGGCGCGCCGTCCGTTTCTACACCGAGACCCTGGGTCTCGAGCTCAGCTCGCGGGCAGGGGACCACTGGGCCGAGATCACAGCTCCCGGGCTCACCATCGGGCTCCACCCCTGGTCGCCGGGTCATGGTCCGGAGCCCGGGGAGTCGGGCGCCATCTCGATCGGGCTCGAGGTGAAGACCATCGACACCGCAGTCGAGGCGTTGCGCAACAAGGGAGTGACGTTCCGCGGCCCCGTCCAGGACAACGAGAACGTCAAGCTCGCTTTCTTCGCCGATCCCGACGGCAACCCGCTCTACCTGTGCGAGGCCCGACGTTCTCTACGTCGACCTCCACCTTGTGCACGAGGTCACCTCGGCGCAGGCGTTCGAGGGGCTCAGGATCGCCGGCCGCCCGGTCCGGAGGCCTGACCTGACGCTCGCGACGATGGACCACAACGTCCCGACGATCGACGGGCCCGAGGATCCGCTCTCGGTCACGCAGCTCGAGGCGCTGCGGCGGAACTGCGAGGAGTTCGGAGTCCCGCTCTACGCGACCGGCAGCGGCCGCGAAGGCATCGTCCACGTGATCGGCCCCGAGCTCGGCGTCACCCAGCCGGGCCTGACGATCGTGTGCGGCGACAGCCACACGTCGACGCACGGCGCCTTCGGCGCGCTTGCGTTCGGCGTCGGCACCTCCGAGGTCGAGCACGTGCTCGGGACCCAGTGCCTGCCGCAGCGCCGCCCGAAGACGATGCTCGTCGAGTTCGTCGGGGAGCGCGCGCC
>JBIOUT010000091.1:0-3364 GCA_044867365.1 Candidatus Eiseniibacteriota bacterium
CCGGTCTTGCCGATTCACTTGTCGCCCGGCGGGACGGCCAGCTCGTCTTCGGCCGCCGGTTGTCACGCTCGGAGGTGCTTGGTTTGAAAGGGGACGCGTTCGTGGATCACGTCCGCGAGACATTCCACGTCATGGCGCCTTGCTACCTACTGGGAGGGTGAGGAAGGGGGAATGGCGGAGTCGTTCAAGTGCACGATCTGCGGCAAGTTGATGGCTCCAGGCGGCGTCTACTACGTGTGTTCGGTCTCCACCTGTAACAAGAAGCGCCTTCCCATGCGCTTCTGCTCCTGGGATTGCTGGGATGCTCATCTCCCCGATGCTCGACATCGAAACGCATCCTGCATCGAAGAGCGCGTCCCGCGCTAGCTGATGGGCCGACCTCTCACCTTCAACGATCTCATCGGCCTCGGCCGAATTGGCGACGTCACCATCGCTCCTGCCGCCGATCGATTGGTGTTCGAGATCGCCTGGCACCGGCTCGACTTGAACCGGGCACTGAGCGAGCTGTGGATGGTGCCGGCGGGGGGCGGCGAGCCCCGGCCGCTCGTGCGCGGTCCGCATTCCAATAGCTCGCCGCGGCTCTCTCCCGACGGACGAACCCTCGCCTTCATCTCCGATCGCTCGGGCTCGAAGCAGATCTGGCTCTTGCCGATGGCCGGAGGTGAAGCGGAGCGCCTCACGATTTTGCCCTTCGATGTCGGCGGCCCGCGTTTCACCGCGGACGGACGCACCATCATCTTCACCGGAGCCGTGGATCCATCGGCGCCGCTCGACCCGCCCGCCCCGGCAGCCGCAGACAAAGTCGATGGCTTGCCGGGAGTGCGCCGCGAGACCAGTCTCCTCTTCCGCCACTGGAACACCTGGCGATTGGGAAAGCGGAATCACCTCTTCGCAGTGAGCCTCGACAACGGTCAGGTCCGCGATCTCACGCCAGGAGATCGTGACGTTCCTCCGATCGCTCTCGGTGGAAGCTGCGACTACGACGTCCCACCTGACGGGGCCGAGCTCGTCTTTGCTCGCAATGATGATCCTCAGATCGCTTTGAGTACGTCGAACGCCCTCATTGCCGTTCCGTGGTCGGGTGGGAAGGAGGGCCGATTGACCGCCGGGCGCGGCTGCGAGTCGAACCCGCGCTACTCTCCCGATGGTCGATTGGTGGCCTTCCTTGCCATGGCTCGCGCCGGCTACGAGTCCGACCGGCGGGAGCTCCACCTTCTCGATCGGGCGAGCGATCAAGTGCGCTCGCTCACCTCCGATCTCGATATCTCGGTGAGTGAGCTCGCTTGGCTTCCGGACGGCCGCCACCTTGTCTTCCAAGCCGAGGAACGCGGCCGAATGTCGATCTGGCGGATACCCGTTGACGGCGGCAAGCCGACTCGGCTCACCTCCGGCGCCTACGACGAGCTCAAGGCGATCGCACCGGATGGAAGTTATGTGGTTCTGAGCCGTCAATCGATCGCTCGGCCGGCCGATCTAGTGCGGCTCGATCTCGAAAGCGGTAAGGAGACTCAGCTCACCCGCTTGCACGAGGAGCGGCTCGCCGGGATCACCATGCATCCGGCCGAGGAGTTCGAGTATCCGGCCGAGGACGGAACGCCGATCCACGGCTTCATGGTGCGGCCGACGCAGTTCGAATCGGGACGCCGTTATCCGCTCGTCTTTCTCATTCATGGCGGCCCGCAGTCGGCCTTCGCCGATCAGTTCCACTATCGCTGGAGCGCCCAGCTCTTCGCCGCCTCAGGATTCGTCGTCGCCATGCCCAACCCGCGCGGCTCGACCGGTTACGGGCGCACTTTCACCGATCAGATCCAGAACGATTGGGGCGGCCGCTGCTACTCGGATCTCATGCGAGGGGTCGATCACCTGCTCGCCACGTATCCCTTCATCGATTCCGAGCGGGTAGCGGCGGCAGGGGCCTCCTTTGGCGGCTACATGGTCAACTGGATCGAGGGACACACCGATCGTTTCCGGGCGCTCGTGTCCCATGCCGGCATCTTCAATCTCGAGACCAGCTATTACGGGACCGAGGAGCTCTGGTTCCCGCATTGGGAATTCGAAGGGGCGCCGCACGAGAACCCGGAGGCCTATGCGCGCTGGTCGCCGGACCGTCACGTGCGCAACTTCCGCACCCCGATGCTTCTACTGCACGGAGAACGTGACTACCGCTGCCCGGTGCTCGGTGGGATGGCGATGTTTACCGCTTTGCAGGTGATGGGCGTTCCTTCCGAGATCGTCATCTTTCCCGACGAGGGACACTGGATCGAGAAGCCGCGGAATGCCGAGACCTGGTACGGAGCGGTCTTGGGTTGGCTCGATCGGTGGCTCAAAGACTCGAAGTCCTGAGTCCTTGCGAACACTAGGTTCTATGACTAGACAAGGGACGTGACCGCGTCCAGGTAGATCGCTGCCCAGAGCATTCCCTCGCACGAGCGGTAGCACCAACTCTCGTATGGCATACCGTTGCGGTTGAAGAGCTCGTAGAAGGTCCCCGTCTCTTCGATGCGATCCGCATACGTGCGGGCATAGCGCTCGGCGAGCGCCGATTCGCCGGCGCGGCGGGCGAGGAGAATGGTGAGGGCTCCGAAGATGCTCCAGATCGTGTCGGCCTGATATCCCGGCGTAAGAATCCGCGGGATGAGACGCGTCATCTCGAAGTTCGGCGGGTCGGAGAAAACGAGAGGGAAGGGATCGTCGAGATGCCGCTCGCGGATCTCGGCCAAGGCGGCGCCGATCATCTCGTTGGTCGTGGCATCGGTGAGGATGAAAGGAAGAATGGTGACGTCGGCCGAGAAGTGACGGCCGTCCCCATCCCGGGTCGGGGCGAAGTGGCCGCGACGCCAGAGCGAGCGCAGAAGTCTTCCCGGTCGAATCCTCCTGGCGAACGGGCGAGTGGCGATGCCGAGAGTCTCCGCCGCGTGCAAGACCACGTCCTGCATCACCACCTCGTAAGTCGAGAACCCCCGCACCACCGTGTCCTTGAAACCCTCCTTGGCGTGAACCCCCATATCGAGGAGATAGGCGCGGGTTCCTGCCTCGAGGAAGTGGCGATGGCGCTCGGTCAACTCGCGGTCACCGAGGAGTTCGAGGCTGCGCAGGAGGAGCGGGAAGGCATCGGCAGGCTCCCCATAGATGTCCTGGCCGTAGCCGCTCCGACGGACGACCGTCGTCACCCGGCCGGCGCGCTCATAAGCATCGAGAGCGAAGGCGAGCGTGCTGCGGAGCTTGTCCCGGTAGCCCAACCGGAGGAGCGCCTCGGAGCAGAGACCCAGATCCCGGGTCCAGATGTCGGAGTAGTGTCCGAGGCTCGTCGCGAAGAAGCGGCCGGTCCAGCAGCGGTCGATGACCTGACGGCAGATGGCCTCGG
>JBIOUT010000092.1:0-3515 GCA_044867365.1 Candidatus Eiseniibacteriota bacterium
GTAGCTCTTCTCCAGGTTCAGTAGCTGGAAGGACGATGCCGGTGACGCGGGTCATGATCCTCGCCGCCCTGTTTGGATTTGCGGTTGCGAGTGCGCCCGTCAGACCCGCGTCAGCCGAGCCCGCCAAGAACACGCCTACCCAGACCGCGCCTGCGAAGACTGCACCTGCCAAGACTGCGCCCGCCAAGACCCAGAATGCGGCGGACGAGTTGCTCGGAATCCGGATCGGGATGACCCGAGACGAAGTGAGCGAGCGACTGAAGAAGCTCGGAACTCTCGCCAAGGACGAGGGAGGGCCTTTGGGGGCCAAGCAATTCTGGGAGCTCAAAAAGGATCCGAGCTATGGCTGGATCGCTTTGCGCTATGACGATGAGCTCCGGGTCCAGTGGATGACGGCGTTCGCGCGGCTCGATGCCAAACGACATCCGGTTCGCTACAAGGATATCGGCGATCCCAAACAGGCCCGATTGAGCGGCGCTTATTTCTACACCTGGGTTCTCCGCGGAGAAGGAGGAGCCGACGCCCACGCCGTCACCGCCCGCGGAACCGACCCCGAGGTTCTCGCCTCGATCTCGGTCTACCGGATGACCCCGGGAGACTAACCGCGACTGGGCGGCGGCTCCTCAGCGAATCTTGCCGCCGCTTAGAGCGTGGTGGGCCGGGATCTCCCGGTATTCCACGAACACACCGTCGGGGTCGATCCCGAGCTCCGCCGCCACCGCCTGAGCCACCGCCCGGAGCACGTTCGCCTTCTTCTCGAGATCCGGCCCCTGAGAGGCGAGCACCGACACCAACGGAGAGACCTCGGCCTCGCCGGCCTCTCTCACCCTGCCTCCCTCGAGGAAGCGACCCGAAGGGATCGGGGTGAAGGTCACCCAGCAATGCTCGACGGGAACGCCGAAAGCTCTGGATGCCGCCGCGGCCACCGATTCGAGCAGGCGCTGGACGTTCGGGTCACCGAGCGCTTCGATTCGGATGATCGGCATCGGATGCCCTGACTCCTGAGCTTGCCGCCGAGCGCAAGGGGCCGTGGCTCTCGAGGTGGCGCTCGAAAGCGGCGTCGAGCTCCTCCCGCCGGCGATGCCACAGATTCCTCATCTGCCACTCGTCCGGGATATGTTCGTAACCGGGGGAGATCAACGGGCTCGCGCGTTCGACGGCGATGAGGACCACCGCCCGCACCGGGTAATGCGCTCCTTCTTCGGCCGCAATCCGATCCGTCGCCCGACGGTAGACGTCGTCATTCGTGTGAAGGGTGGCGCGTCCGAAGAATCGGTAGCCCCGGCGGGAAAGCGTATCGACGACGTTGAGCTCGATCCATGGCCGGGTCTCCAGATTGCTCCGGGTTCCCGGCGAGGCGATATCGCAGAAGAAGAGGTGATGATCGTCCCAGACCCGGATCGTGCCCTTGGGCGAGAGGTTGGGCAGGCCATCCGGGGTGACGGTCGCCGCAAAGCAGAGCCGTTGCGCCTCGATCACCGCTCGCATGTCGTCATCGAGAAAGACGAGGCTCATCGGCGGAACTCACTCCAGCCACAACGCACAGGCACCGGCGATCGCTGATCAGTCGAACTCGACCCGCGGAGGGGGCTGCTCTATCCCCACCGATCCCGTCGCAATATCCGCTTTGAAGTAATTCTCACCGCGGACCGGCGATCCCACGAGGCGCCGGAAGATCGAGATCTGCCCGACGTGGGTCAACGCATCGGCGATAGGTCCCTGGAACAATTTTTCGGCGGGGGCGGCCAGCGGTGCATCCGAGGCGAGATAAGAATCGAACGCGCCCAGCGAGTCGAAGAACCTGGCCACGTCGCCGTCCCATCCCCGCCTCGGCGGTTCCTCCCAACGAGGTTCACCCTTGGCGAGAAGCAGCGCCCAATCGAGGAGATCGCCGAGGTGGCCGAGGATCTCCCCGGCGGTGCGCGTCGAGTTGTCCGGCTTCCAGGACCCGAAGCCGGGCGGCGCTCCCCGCAGCGTCTTGCCGCCGCGATAGGCCAGGGTGGCGACGGTGTGGCGTAGAAACTCGCGACTTGGGTCCATCGAGGCACCTCCTCCGGGAGCGGTCATGTAGAGCATTCCCTCGTTACTCGACACCGATCGGATCCGCCTTTCTCGTGGCCAGAAGCCGCTCCAGGTCGTCGAGCCGCCCGTCGATCACATCGAGATGATCCGGAATGGAGAGCGTCGTCTCACTCGACCCGGAATCACCCGCCTGGGCTCGAATGGAGATTTCATCTCCCCACCCGACTCAACGGCTTGGGAATCCGAGCGAACTCCTGCTGGAACACCCGGCGATCTTCATCATCCTTGATCGCCTTCCCCTGACTCTCGGCGAGCGCGTAATGCTTCGCGTGCCGCTCCTGGTCGCCGGCCGCGGCCGAAGCCAGGGCCATCTCGGAATGGGCGAAGGCCAGATCCCAATCCTCACCGGGGTTGGTCTCGAAGTAGTCGAGACACCGTTGGGCGTAGCTCAGTGCCTCCTCCCCCTTGCCGAGCAAGGAACACACGTGAGCAAGGAGTATCTCGGCCCGCGCCTGATTGATGGGGGCCCCGACCTTCGACCAGTGAAAGGCCGCCGCACAGGCGGAGAGGAGCATCTCCCGATCCTCATCCCCGGTGCGCTTGTCCTTGGAGGTCAGTCCCCAGGCACCGTTGTTGCATTCGACGGCGAACCAGCGATGGGCTTTCTTGACTTCTTCATCGTTCATGGCGATTGGATGTTGATGTTGGCGTTGGCGAGTAATGGCCGCCGCGGCCGGCGGCATTGGTGATGGCCGCCAAGCTAGTCGGAGGACCATCCTTTGTCAACTCAGGTCGCAGCGAATCATCTGCTGCACGAGGAGATGCTATCCTCGTATGAAGACCGGCGCCTGTTGGATCCATGGAATGGCAGAGCGGTGACCATGCGGCCGCCAATCTCAGGTATGAGCTCACGATCAACGAGAAGTAAGGGCCGATCCCCGCTCGAGGAACGAGCCGGCAAGCCTTCGGGCTTGGCGGAAAGGCTGCGCGCCGCGGCGGCGAAGTCCGGGGACGGCGAGCACGCGCTCCTCGCCCTCGCTCAACTCGAGCCGGCCGACGCCTTGAGATGGCTGCTCGATCACGAGCGCTCGGCACGAGCATCCTGGAGCGGGGCACAACTGGCGGAGCTCGTCGCCGTTCTCATCGATTTGTCGCTCGATCGCCTCGGCCCGGCGGCCGGACCCGACCTCCTCCTTCTCGCCGAACGCTATCGCGATGTCGCGACCGCCGATGCCGTCGCCACCGTCGCTTGGGCGTTGCCTGAGGCTGCACGCGAGCATCGACTGGATGATGTGGTTGCGTCGGCGCTATCCCGGGCGCCGCAACATTCCGGACTCTTGCGGATCATGGCCGAGGCCGCGGTCCGAGACGGAGACGGAGAACGGGCCCATCCTCTCCTCACCCGGCTTGCCCGCGCCGACTCGAGCCCGGGGACGGTGCATTACGTTCATCGCTCTCGCCAGTCGCTGCCTCCCCAGCGAGCTCCGGCGGTG
>JBIOUT010000093.1:0-8355 GCA_044867365.1 Candidatus Eiseniibacteriota bacterium
AGATTGCTGCTGAGCAAGGCGCCGTCGGCGGAGCCGACAGACGGGTTCTCGACCGGGAGGAGAAAACGGTGGCGCAGGTCCCGGCTCACCAGTCGCTTGCCGCTTCCCTTGGCGTACTCGGCGGTACCACCGAGTGCGTAAAGGTTGTTGGAGAGGAGATTGATCTGAATCTCGGTGGGAAAGACGTCGTACTTCTGATCGCGGGAGTTCGGGCGGGTGCGGTCGAACCAGGAGCGGGGGCCGGTGAATGCCTCCAGATGGCCGCTCGGCTTGTCATCGAGGTGGCCGACCAGGTTGTCGCCGAAATCGTTGAGGTTGATCTCGTTGTTCTCATCGGCGACCGCTTCCCGCATGCCTCCCATGGCCTGTAGGCGAGCGCTCGGCAGCGGTTGGTCGAAGTCGATGCCGGAATCGAGCGACCATGCCTCGAAAAGCTGCGCCTGGGCCGGGATCGTTCCGCATGCCAGAAGAACGACGATCATCGCCATCCCGGGCGCGATCCAGGACCTGCCCATTCCATTCCACCCTTTACGCACTGTCCCTATCCTCGACATCCGAGTTCGCCTCGCTCTCAGAATCGCAGGGTCGAGCTGAAGTAGAGATTGGTGATCTTCTCCTCGATCTCGACGATACGGAGCGGTTCTCCAGGAAGCGGCGGCACCGGGAAGTATTCCGAGAACTCGGAGAAGGTGAGCGCCGTCCGGTCGAGGGAGACATCGAACCCGACCGTCGGGAAATGAATCCCCACCCCTCCCGACCAGGTCTTTCCTTCCACTCGATCGCCGTGATAGGTGCGGAATCCATTGGCCCCGACATCGGCGCTCAGGCTGTCGATGTTGGCCAGTGTGGTCGGGTGAGTGCGAAAACCGAGGCGCACCGGAACCTGAATGCTCTGCTGGCGCCGGAAGGTGTACTCGCCTCCCACATGGAAGGAATGGGCCTCGTAGAGATCTGGATCGATGACGAAGGTCTGACCGGTCGCCTGGTCATGAAAGGTGTCGACCGTCTCGTTCCATGGGCGGTACTGAAAATCCCCCGCGACCAGCCAACCGGGGAAGGGAGTGGCGGCGATGCCGAAGTCATAGAACGTGGGGACTGCCCGAGTCCTGTCGGCCACCGGCCCCTCGAGATTGAGGTTCTCAGGCGGCAGCGGTCCGCCCTCGATGGTGAATCTGCGGAGCTTCCCGCGCCCACGATTGAAATCGATGTCGTATCCCGGGCGGAGGACGCCGCCGACGGTCACCTGCGGCAGCACCTTGATGCGGGCACCGAGCTCGAGCGAAAAGCCCTCGATGTCATGGATCGTCCGCTGCTCGACGAGGAAAACCTGCGTCCCGCCGGCGGACACCTGGGTGATGTCGGCATTGTTGATGAAGCCGGTCAGCACATTGAAGTTGGCGCCCAAGGAAACCCGCGGCATCAGGCGCCCGGCGAGTGACAGGCTGAAGGCATCGACGCCCCCATCCGAATCGTCGGTGTGCTCGATGGGAATGATCTGCCCGCCCCCCGGATCGAACTGGAGCAGCTGCTCCTGGCGGAACGTGAGGTCGATCACCCGCCGATAACCCACCGCCCCGACGAGCCCCAGCGACTTGAGCTGACCCTCGACCGGCAGCGGAGCCGCTCCCTCGATGAAGTAGTAGGTGAAACGCGTCCCCGGGGAGTCGGTGAAGCCGAGGACCGGCACGTCGCCGAAGCCGCCGGCATTGAAGGTCGGCAGCCCGTGCAGGACGGTGCCGCTCCCGAAGCTCAATCGGCTGTCGGCGGCGATGCTCGGATGCCCGACTTCGACGAGCCCCGCCGGATTCCAGGCGACGGCATCCACGCCGTCGGCGACGGCGATGTAGGCCCCGCCCATGGCGCGAGCGCGGGCCCCGACGAGCGCCAGATCCGGCACCTCTTCGGCCTCTGCCGTTCTTCCCCCGACCAGGACGGCGAGGACCATCGCGGCCGCGGTGAACTCGAACAGCCTGCGCATCCTTCTCCCCCTAGTGAGCGAACGCCGCGAAGCCGGTGGCGATCACGGCCGCGGCCCAAAACAGCGTCTCGGTGACGATTCGAGGGCGGTCGATGGTGATCACCGAGACCGACTGGATGTCATCGCGGGCGATGAGCGCCCCACCCAGCTCCGGACGCTCGGAGATGGTTCGCGAATCCTCGGCCGCCCGCCTGAGCGGGCTCCACTCGTCGAGATCGGTGATGAGCTCCCGCCGGGACAGCTCGATGAACTCTTCGGTGACCGCTTCCACCTCGGCCTTGAACAGACTATCGCCCTGGACGTAGCGCACCGTGGACCCGGGGACCAGCTTGCCGCGCAGCATCCGGTCGCCGCTCAGCTCGAGCTCGAACTCCCGACCGTCGCCGATGTCCACCTCGGAGGTGCCGAGCGCCACTCGCTTGGCACACCCGGGAAAGGCGATTGCCGTGAAGAGCAAAACGCCGATGAGCAAACCGCTCGCAACGAGGCGGCGGCCGTGCTGGTCAGTCATGAAGGTCGAACATGAAGGTCGAAGCCGGGCGCCCTTGCGGCGACCGCGGATTTATGGCCTTAAGTGCACCTGAATTGGCGGTGAGCCGGAATGGATCTCGCCGTTGTTGTTCATGATGGCAATCGCCACCGTGTAGGGTTCGGTCCGGTTGACGTCGAAATCGAGATCCTCGGGATGGCCGGTCGCCAGGAGGCGGCTCATCTCCACCGTCCAAACCCCTTTGAACGCCCCACCCTGTCCGACCCCCACCCACTGGCCGCGCGCCTCCACATCGTGACGGCTTCTCCGGGCGGCCTCGTTAGCCGGCCGGCTCAAGAGGGTCGCCGACAGATCGTCCCCCTGCACCCAATCGACCACATCCGACTGCTCGAACTGGCGGCACGGGTTCTCACGCGAGCAGAGGGTGAAGTCGCGAGCGTTGGAATCGAAGATGTATTCGCATGGGCGCATGTTGTCGTTCCCGCGCACCGACGGCCGGCCGTCATCATCGAGCGCCACCGGGATCTTCAATGGACGCGGCACCCGGCGGCCTCCGGCGCAGGTCACCATGCGCACATTGCTGCGGAAGAAGGGCGCACCTGGATCATCCACCCGCCCATTGGCGTCGGCGTAACCGTCGTCGGCGAAGCCCACCCGAAGTCCGGCGATGAGCGGATACTGGATCGGATTGGTGCGAGCGGCCCGCCAATGCCAGATGTCGACCGAACCGCTGGCCGGGTGCATGTTGCCATGGCAGGCCACCTGGCAACCTCGGTCACGGAACGTCCCCGAACCGTCGGCGGCGTCGCCCTTATCCCACATGACCGCGACCCGATCCTCGTCATCGTCGGTCAGGGTCCACTCGCAATTGAGGAGCACGCTGTCCTGGCTCGAACAGCCGATAGGCGAGAGCGCCGTGTTCGAATCCCAGACGAGGCGGGGGCCCAATCGATCCGGGTTCTGATCGGGCCATTGGATGAGCATGTAAAGGCGCACCGAGTCCTGCGCCACCTTGATCGAAGCGACGAAGCTACCGCCCCCGTTGCCGTTCTCGGGCCCCATGGCCGCATAGAAGTACGGAACCTCCGCCCATTCCGGATCGGTCGCGTCCCCGTCGACGAGTCGTCTCCGCTCTTCGGTTCCCCCTCCGGGCAGCTCCACGCGCCTCGGAACCGGGGTAGCGACGATGACGATCGGATTGGGGGGGAGCCCGCCGCTCAACCCGCATCCCTCAACCCAGGAGAGGGAGAGAGCGACCGCGACGAGGAGCGCGGGGATGGGGTAAGAGCGCTGTCGGGATCGGGCGCACATCGTCCCGGCCGACCGGCCGGGACGGAGCACGCGAGGGAGGGTCACCGTAAATGCCTCCGGCCGGGGGCCAGCGCCCCCCGGTATAAGGTGCAAGGTCACGAAAGGTAAAGGACTTGCAAGCGTCCAGTCAAGCCTGGGGGAAAGGCGGAGGTCACGGCCGGAAAGCCAAAAGCGTGGCCCACTATGGCGTTAGCCCCCCTCGAGGTCAACATGTGAATCTACGGAAGAGAACCGCGAGCTTTCTTGTTTCCGGCGCCCCATTGGGGGCATCCTCTAGCTCTCAAGCGGGGAGATCACCAAGGAGGTACCGATGACCTTGCGCGGCGAGGTCGATCAGTTGACCCGACTGCTCGTCGAGTGGCTGTTCTCGAGCGGCCTCCGCATCATCTTCATCCTCGTCGGCGCTCTCCTCGTTCGCCGCATGCTCACCGGGCTCGTCAAGCGGATCCGCCACCTGGTGCCGGTGCGCGGCCGCGTCTCCGAGCACGAGAAGCGGATCGCCACGATCACCACTCTCTTGAGGACGGTGATCACGCTCGGGGTCATGGTGGTTGCGGCCAGCATGATCCTCCGCGAGTTCGGAGTGACCATCGGCCCCATCCTGGCATCGGCCGGCATCGTCGGCCTGGCGGTCGGATTCGGCGCCCAGAATCTCGTTCGCGACGTGGTGAGCGGCTTCTTCATGCTGCTCGAGAACCAGATCCGGGAAGGCGATGTCATCCGCGCCGCCGGAGTGGAAGGCACGGTCGAGACCTTCGGCCTCAGGGCCACGGTGCTGCGCGATTACGAGGGCAATGTTCATCATGTGCCGAACGGCGAGATCAAGGTAGTCACCAACCTCACTCAGGACTGGTGTCGTGCGGTCATCGATATCGACGTCGCCTACGGCTCGGATCTCGATCAGGTGATGAAGATCCTCGAGGGCATCGGTGCGGAGCTTCGGGTGGCGCCGGAGTGGCGGGATCAGGTTCTGGAGTGCGAGGTACTGGGGGTGGAGAGGCTCGGGGAATCGGCGGCGGTGGTGCGTGCCGCGGTGCGCACCGTTCCCGAGGAGCGGCTGTCGGTGGCCCGCGAGTTCAGGCGCCGTGTCCTCATCGCTTTCGACCGGGCGGGGATCGAGATTCCCTTCCCGCACCGCACCATCACCATTGACGAAGTCCACGATGGGCGGGTGGAAATCGGCGCAGCGCCGGACGGGATCCGGACGCCGTCCTGGCAGGACAAGAATACGTCCTAGCTCGACACAAACAGCTCTCGCATGAGGTCGAGCACCTTCGCCCGCTCGCGATCGCCGCGGGCGGCGTCGAGCTCCTCGGCGACATAAGCGGCGAGGGCCTCCCCGGTCAGCCGGCGGGGATCCTTGCCGTAGGAGCGCAGTCGCTCGTCGATCCAATGCTCGAGATCCCGCCGGGCGCCTTCTCCCTGAGCGACCGCCGCCCGCGCCCGCGCCTCGAGCTCGCGCACAAAACGGTTGGCGAAGTCGACCTTGTCATCGAGAGCGACGAGCCCCGAGATGCGCTGCGCCCAACCCGGGAGGCGGACTCCGATGATCCCCAGGCAGTGCGCCACGAACGCTTCTTCGAGGGCCCGGGCCCGATTCTCCACCTCGTCACGGGCCGCATCCAGGCTGGCGCCGGGAGCGAGCGGCGGGCAAGCGGCTTCGACGTAGGTCTTGTTCTTGGGCTCGGTCCCCGAGGGTCGGATGATGATCCGGGCGTCGCCTTCGAGATGAAAGACGAGGACGTTTCTCGCCGCCCGATCGGTTTCCGAGAGAATCGGCCCGAAGCGAGAGCCGGCCGAGGAGTCCCAGTGATCGATGAAACGCCGGACGGCGAAGTCGCCGATCCGGCGCGGTGGATCGCGACGAAGGCCTTCCTGGATGCGTTCGATCGCCGCCTTCCCGGTGGCCCCGCGCATCACCACCGAGGTCAACCGGTTCACCACCACACCATGCGTGCGAAAGATAGCGTCGAGAACATCGACAATGGAGCCGCCCTCCTCGCGGATGCGGGCCGCGAGCTCGGCGAGGACGAGCGCCGGACCGGCGGCATCCTTGTCCCGGATCTCGGGGGTCAAGAGCACGCCATGGGACTCCTCGACTCCCGCGACGAAATCGTCCGGACTTCCGGTCAACTGCCGATGGCACCCGTTGCGCTCGAGGTCGTCGAGCACCGCGGCCACATACTTGAAGCCGACCAGGAGGTCGCCGAGGACCTGTGCTCCCGCCGCCCGCGCCACCCGGGTCACGAGCTCGGACGTGACCTCGGTCTTGATCACGATCGGATTCTCAGGCAAGGTGCCGAGCCGCCGCCGCTCTCTCAAGACTTCGGCGACGACGATCGCTCCGATCTCGTTCCCGGTCAGGAATCGAAAGCCCCCTTGGCCGTCGGGGACCGCCGTCCCGATGCGATCGGCATCGGGATCGGTGGCGAGCACGAGCTCGGCCCCACGCCGGCGTCCTTCGGCGATCGCCCGCTCCATCGATTCCGGAACTTCCGGGTTCGCCACCCCGAAGGGCACGGTGGGAAATCGTCCGTCGGGGGTTCCCTGCTCGTCGGGCACGATGACCGCGAAGCCGGCGGCCGAGAGAACCTCGCCCGCCGTCGTCGACCCGGTGCCATGGAGCGGCGTGTAGACGATCTTCGCTCCGCCCCTTGCTTCTCGCAGCCGGAGCCCGAGGTTGAGCTCGAGATAGGCGGCATGAACCTCGGCGGGGATCGGGCGCACGAGATCGGGACTGCCGGTCGCTTCGACCCGGTTGACTCCCTCGACCAGGTCGACCATCGCCTGATCTTCGGGCGGGATTTCCTGACCGCCGCGAGCGTTATAGAACTTGCCGCCGTTGTCGTCGGGGGGATTGTGCGACGCCGAGATCACCAGGCCCCCATGCGCGGCGAGCCGCCGGATGGCGAAAGACAGCTCGGGAGTCGCCATGATCCGATCGCTCAGCAAGACCTGAACACCGGCCGAGGTGTAGACGCGTCCCGCGAGCTCGGCGAAGTCGCGCGAGCTGATGCCGGCGAGAGGCCCGAGAAGATCGGCCGGGTAGAGGCGGCGGAGATCGTGGAATGCCCGCGGGTCGTAGCCGATGACGACCTTGAGACCCTGCTCTCCGAAGCGCCGGCGCAGGAACTCGAGATGACCGGCTACGGAAGTGGAGAGGGTGTAGGGGTTGAAACGATTGGGCCCCGGTCCCACCGGTCCCCGCCGCCCGCCGGTGCCGAAGGGCAACATCTGATAGAAGGAGTCGAGGAGGAGGGGAAACGCCCCCTCTTCGATCAAGCGCTCGAGAAGAGGGCGGTAGTCGGCGAAGTCGGGCTCGACGAGCCAGCGCTCGAGATGGGCGATCGCCCCGGCCCGCACCGCGTCGTCGACCGCGAGCCCGGCGAATCCCTGGCGAACCCGAGCCAGATCGGCCTCGATGCGCTGGTTTTTAGTTCTTGCGCCGGAGATAGGCATCGACGAAGCGGTCGATCTCCCCATCCAGAACCCCCGTCACGTCCGAGGTCTCGGTGTCGGTGCGATGGTCTTTGACCAAAGTATAAGGATGAAAGACGTAGGAGCGGATCTGGCTACCAAAAGCGATCTCCATCTTGGAGGCTTCGATCGCCTGCAACCGCTTCTTCTCCTCATCGAGCGCCAACAGGTAGAGGCGCGAGCGGAGAATCTCGAGGGCTTTGTCGCGATTCCGGTGCTGGGAGCGCTCGTTCTGGCAAGCGACCACGATTCCGGTCGGCAGATGGGTGATGCGCACCGCCGAGCTCGTCTTGTTGACGTGCTGGCCCCCGGCTCCCGACGAACGATAGGTATCGATGCGGAGGTCCGATTCCTTGACCTCGACCTCGATCGATTCGTCGACTCGCGGGCTCACGAACACCGAGGCGAACGACGTATGGCGGCGATGACTGGCGTCGAAGGGTGAGATGCGCACCAATCGGTGCACTCCGCTCTCCCCCTTCAGGTAGCCGTAGGCGAACTCTCCCATCACCTCGATCGTGGCGTTCTTGATCCCCGCTTCCTCGCCTTCATTGATATCGAGGATCTGATGGGTGAAGCCCTGGCGCTCGACCCAGCGCCCGTACATGCGCAAGAGCATCTCCGCCCAGTCCTGCGATTCGGTCCCTCCGGCGCCGGCATTGATGGCGAGGATGGCGCCGAGATGGTCCTCCTCACCGGAGAGGAGGCTCCTGCGCTCGAGAAGCTCGATCTCGTGGGCCAGGCGCTTGGATTCGGCAGCGGCCTCGGCGATGGCGGTGGAGTCGTTCTCCTGGGCGGCCAGGTCGTAGAAGACGCGCGCGTCCTCGAGCTGGCGCCGCGACTCCTCCCAGGGCTCGACCAGGGCGCGCGCGCTCTTCAGCGCCGCGATCGTGGTCTTCGCTCGCTCGGTGTTCTCCCAGAAATCCGGGCGGGCCATCTCGCCTTCGTGGCGAGCGACTTCTTCCTTGCGGCGATCGATGTCAAAGATACTCCCGCAGGCGATCGAGGGTCGCCTGGAGCTCGTCGAGGCGCTCCTTGGTGTCGTTGATCTGATCCGTCTGGGGTTTCTCCATCTCATTCCCTCCAATCAAACTCCCGG
>JBIOUT010000094.1:0-3205 GCA_044867365.1 Candidatus Eiseniibacteriota bacterium
GGGAGAGGTTTGTGACAGAGGTTCGGAGGTGGTCGGGCAGGGGGGCCGAGTCAGGGAGGCTAAGATCCGGAGGGGGTCAGAGGCAGGACATAAGTCCCGTCCGACGAGTGCCTTTCCATGTTGACTCCGGGGCCTTCCTTGAGGAAGATCCGATTCCCACCGACTCGAATCTCGACCCGCGGCGCAGCGCGCGGGATCTGAATCTCGAACGTGGCTCTGGAGCCCTGGTTGTCGATGAGGAGCCGATTCACATCCGACGTAAATCGTGCAGAGCCGATCGGCGCCCGAACCACGGCCTGGGGGCCATCGGTCAGCGACACGCGAACGTTCCCTTGGGCCTGGGGCGACGAAAAGACGATGAGGAGCGTCCTGCCCGGGTCGACGGCGATACCTCCTCCCAGATCCACCCGGGGGGCAGGAGCCGAGCTCGCATCCTCCGAAGCCTTCTCGGGAGCGGAAGTTGAAGGTGATCGCTGGGGAAGGCTGGCGATCCAGTGGGCCACTGCCTGCACCAATGCCGGAAGCGGCGAGCCCGGCACGGCGTACGCCGCCCCGGCGATGCCGAGCGCCACGACCAGGCCCGCCGCCCACCGCGCCGACGCGAAGTGCAGCCAACCACCCATGAACCCGATCCGCCGGCCTCGAGCGAAGTCCGGGCGCTGCGTCTTGGCCGTGCGATGCGCTCCGGCTGTCGCCGCAGCGGCGATGACGTCGGCGACATCGATTCGTGGCGGAGCGTGATCCAGGTCGGTGAGCAAGGCATTCAGTTCATTCTCTTCGCGCTCCGCTTCGGCAACCCGCTCGCGGCAGGCGATGCACGCCGCGACATGCTCGCGGGCCCGGGTCTCCGCCTGATGGGAGAGCTCGCCGTGCAGGATTCGCTGAACTTGTTCTTCATCAAGATGCATCGAAAGCATCCTCATAGACCTCACGGAGGGTACGTTTGGCCCGGGCCAGGAGCACCCCGATGCTGGCCTCGTTCAGCTTGAGCGCGGTCGCGATATCCCGGTAGCTGTAGCCTTCCGCGCGCAGCAGGAGCATCCGCCGCTCTCGCTCCGGGAGTTGCTCGAGCGCCAATCGCATGCGCCGGCGGGCATCTTCGGCGCTCATCGCTTGCTCGGGTGAAGGCGGCGCATCGGAATGCACGCCTTCGGCGCGAGCGGGTGACAGAAGTCTCAGCCGGCGGCTGCGGGTCGACCTGGCGTTGCGGAAGAGATTCATCGCCACCGTGATCAACCACGACTCCGGCGCATTCGGCATCGAGCCCCTCTGGTAGAGCCTGACAAAGGCCTCCTGTACGACATCGGCGGCGAGCTCCGGCTCGCCCGACAGACGATCCATAGTGCGCCAGAGCCGGCGGAATTGGGCATTGAAGAGGTCCACGAACCGGTCGTGGAACGACGGTGCGACGTGCAACAGCGTCCCCGTATCCGTTTGCCGGGGCGCTCGCCGGCGCCCACGGTCATGCTCCTGAATCGGTCCTGGACTGCCCACACCGGCCTCCGCTAAAGGAACCCGAAAGAGGGCGGATTTGTGACGTCCGGGTGGATGCGAGGCTCCCGGAGCGAATGCTCTGGTGGGTCAGAATCGCCAGTCGAGCCCAACGACAAGCGGGGAGGGAGGCCGCATCTCGATGCCGACGATCTCGCCCGTCGAGGTATTCTTGGCAAAGGTCAGAATGTTCTGCCGGCCGAGGATATTCGTCGCGGTGCCGAAGAGGGCGACAAGCGCGTCCCGGCCGGCGGCTTGCAAGCGCCATTGCTTCTCGACGCCGACATCGACCCGACAATAAGCGGGCAGCTTCGTTCCGCCGAGGGGCTCTCCGCCCAGTTGCGGGCTGCCTCCGAACTCGCATCCCTGGTCGAGGAGATTGCAGGCCTCCCACTCGAGGCTTCCGTCGAGCGTGGTCGCGCGCCGTCCGAGAGCTCCGGTGGCGCCAAGTCGCATCGACAGGGTAGGGCGAGGGAAGACGGTGAGCCCGCCCTCGATGAGATGGGTGGCACCGTTAGCGGGGACATAACTCGATTTAACATAGTCGAACCGAACGCGCTGCAGGCCGTAGCTCCCGACGAGGCTATACCGCTCGCCGCTCACCGCAACGTCGGTTGAGATTCCGCGCGCCACGCCGGATCCCACGGTGAAGGGACCGGTCGCGAAGGGCTCGCTCTCTCCCGGCGCAACGAGCACCAGGTCATGAGACGTGCGCTCGTATCCCTGGAGGCCGAGACGTAGACCAGGACGCGGGCGATAGTCCGCGGCGATGATGCCCTGGTTGCTCCAGGCGACAGGAACCTGCGGAGCTCCGGCACCCATGTAGAGATCGGCTGGGAAGACGTTGCCGACGACCGATTCGCCGTTTCGGAGCGACTGTGCAAACTGATGGGATCGCGCGTAGCTTGCGGAGAGGGTCAGCTCGTCGACAAGCTTCCAGCGCAATTCGGCCCCAGGCCCGGCATGCACTTCACTCCGCATCAAGGTTAGAGATGTCCCCAGCCTGAGCTCCAGGGGATCGAGGAGGTTCCTCGTGTGCTGAACGACGGCGGCGGCGAGCGGCGTCCGAGCGTTCAAAATGAATGAGGGAACGGCGGCGGAATCGGACTCGACCCGGTAGGACGTCGTGCTCTGCTCGATGCGGAGCTCGGCATTCGTGGTGGCGCGGGACGAGCTGTGCGCAAAGGCGGCAAGGAGACCTCCATCGCGACGATTCGCCGCCATGTTGAGACCCGCGGCCCGGGCGATCCAGTCCGCGCCGGCATCGCTCACCGCTCTCCACCCGAGGAATCGCAAGGAGAAGCTCGGGAAGACTCCCTTCCATTCGGCGCCCAAGGACTGGCTGTGCCATTCGAAGATGTTGCGGCGAGGATCGATGCTCGCGCCCTCCCCGGGCTCCGCCGTTGCCGCCGCATGGATCTCATTGTAGCTGTCATAGCCGAGGAGTCGAAGGCGACCTCCTAACGCCGGCGCCTCGATCTTCGCCAGCCAGTCGGAGGCCCCACCTTTCAAATAGGACGGCTCATTCCGGGAAATAGCGTCATTGAGGCCCGACCTGAAGCTCAAAACGTAGCCTGCCCCCACTCCAAGCGGGCCGTCGACGGTCAGTCGCCCCTGAGTCGTGCTGATGCTCCCTTGCCCACGGTGCTGGTTCCCCGGTGAGCGCGTGTCGGCGACGATGGTTCCGGAGAGGGTCTGGGGAAACTCCAGTGAG